>JAGDCQ010000194.1 GCA_017958465.1 Lachnospiraceae bacterium | reverse complement strand
TTTCGCCTACGGCGCTGTTTCACTCCTTACTGCCCTCCACTCCGACTTTGTGGCATTCGGCACAGAGTGCGGCGAGACCGAGCCCCTTATGGAGCTTGCGGGATACCTGCGGGAAGAACCCGCCCCCTTCAAGGAAGCCCTAAACGAGAGCCTTAAGGCCGGCAACCCCTTCCCCGTTGCAAGGCGGGATGCCGTCGTAAAGTGTCTTGGCTTCGACCACGCGAAATACCTTAACGAACCCAACAACCTTCTGGGCATCGAATACTGCAAGGCAATATTAAAACTGAAAGAAGAAGGGAAAAACCCGCCAAAGCCCATAACTATCAAGCGCGAAAGCAACTTCAACGACACCGAGCTTGAGCCCGGTATGCTGCCCAGCGCCCTGGCGCTGCGCATCCCCCTTGTACAGGGTGACATTTCCACCGCAAGAAGCTTTATCCCCGAGAAGTCCGTATGGCGCTACGAAAAAGCCCTTCAGGCCGGCGTACCCGGGAAGTTTGAGAAGCTCTCCAAGATCCTTGCGTACTGTCTCCTCACGGAAACCGAAGAATCCATCGCAAAATACGCGGACTGGAACGAAGACCTCGCAAACAGGGTCCTCGGCATCGCAAAAGAAAGCAATGTAAGCTTTGCGGAACTCCCCTACAAGCTGAAATCAAAGAACATAACCTATACAAGGGCCTCGAGGATGCTCCTCTCCCTTGTCCTAAAAAAGAAAAACAACACGCTCCAGCGTGCTATCTACGAGGGCGGCGCCTTCTACGCCAGGATCCTTGGCGTGAACTCCGCTTCAACATCCCTTTTGAAGGCCATCTCCGATAAGGCCGACATCCCTGTTATTAACAAAGTGGCCACAGGCGAGCTGGAGCTTTCGGGCACTGCAAAAGAGCTGCTGCAGGCTGATATAACCGCGGCAAACTTCTACAACCTCCTCTTCTGTGAGAACGCGCCGGACGACTACAGGAACGGGATCGTTCTGGTATAAACATGAGACTTGACAAATACCTGGTACATACTAATACCTGCACAAGGAGTGAAGCCCGGAATCTCATAAGATCCGGGCGTCTCCTTGTAAACGGCGCTCCGCCAAAGGCCCCTGATCTGAAGATAAACGAGGGCCTGGACTTGGTGACCCTCGACGGCCGCGAGATAAAATACGAGGAATACTCGTATTATATGCTGAACAAGCCTGCCGGGATCGTTTCCGCCTGCGAGGACAAGCGCGAAGGCACCGTTATGGACTTCTTTAAGAACGAACCCTGCAAAGGGCTCTTCCCGGTGGGGCGTCTTGACAAAGACACTGTCGGGCTCCTGCTCATAACAAACGATGGCGACCTGGCCCACAGGATGTTAGCACCAAATAAACACGTCTGGAAAACTTACTATACTGAGCTCGAGTCACCACTATCCGATGGCGACTTAGAAAAGCTTAAGAACGGCGTAGACATAGGCGATGAGACCCCTACCCTTCCTTCAAGGCCTGAATTTGCCGGTGAAAGCCGCGACAAGGTTTTCCTTTCTATCCACGAAGGCCGTTTTCACCAGGTAAAGCGCATGTTTGAAGCCGTCAACAACAAAGTTGTCTACCTCAAGCGCGTAACATTTGGCCCGCTTAAACTCGATGAAACCTTGAAAGAAGGCAGTTTCAGAAAGCTGACGGAAGAAGAGCTTGAAACCCTGAAATAAAAAAGCATCCCGATCTCCTGACAGAGAAAAGGATGCTTATTTTAGTTCTTAAAAGGGAGGGTTCTTTAGAAGGATTCCCCTTCGTCCTCCTCAAGGAAGGTGTTCTCATCAAAACCTTCGATTATCTCGTCTTCCGTAGCCTCGATATCTGCATCGTTTGCATCGTCAAGGAGACTCTTTTCCGTGTACTGCTCAACAGGCTGTGCGGGCGCTATCTCGCCGTTAAGCTCCTGCCTGTCACGTACAACAACGTCAAGGTTAGCCTTAAGAGAGCTAACCAGCATATTGCTCTTAGCGTTTATGCTCTCAAAAGCACCGCTGATGGCGCTTTCAACCTCGGAAAGGAGCTCGTTTGCGTATCCGAGAGCACCGGATCTGATGCTGTTGGACTCCTTGTTTGCCTCGTAAAGGATACGGTCAGCCTCGTTGGTAGCCTCGTTTACCATATTCTCTGCACGCATGCCGGCATCCGCCACGATCTCGTTGGCCTTAGCGCAGGCGCGCTGGAAGATGTCGTTCTCGCTCACAAGAGCCTCAGCCTTTTCCTCTGCAGCCTTGATGATCCCGGCAGCCTTTGTCTCAGCCTGCTGGATGATGGCATCCCTGTTGTTCACAAGCTTCTGATACCTCTTGATCTCATCCGGCGTTGAAAGGCGGAGCTGATCCAGGAAATCCTGAAGGACGTCCCTCGGAATGCTGATATTTGTCTTTGAGAGCATTACAGGCTTGCACTCGTCTACATACTCATTGAACTGGTCGATAAGCTCTTCAATCTTCGAAACACCCATTTTTAACTCCTCTTACTTTCAAGTTTTTTAGTGACGGTATCAATTATCTCCTCGGGAAGAAGGTCATGCACGCTCCCCCCGAAGCTTGCTACTTCTTTTGCTATGCTGGAGCTGAGGTAGGAATACTCCACGCTTGTTGTAAAGAAAATGGTGTCGATATCCGGGTTCAGCTTGTGGTTCGTCTGTGCGATCTGGAGTTCGTACTCGAAGTCCGTTACCGCACGCAGGCCACGCACCAGCACTGTTGCGCCGTTTGCCTTGGCAAAATCCACTGTAAGGCCGGAAAAACTGTCAACCCTAACGTTTGGAATATCCTTTACAACTCTTTCTATGAGCTCCACGCGCTCCTCCGGTGTAAAAAGGGCGTTTTTCGAGCTGTTGTTCAATACACCGATTATGAGCAGATCGACTATCTTTGAAGCCCTCTTGATGACGTCAAGATGGCCGCAGGTGATGGGGTCAAAGCTGCCCGGGTAGACCGCTATCTTCAAAATAAACCTCCGTCAGCGGAATCAGGCATCGGCGCCCGCCCGCTTAATAAAAACATGTTTATTGGTTTTATACTCCTTATTGCGGACAATATCAAGACCTATTTCCGAAAGGTAGGAAAAATCGGTGTCGATAGATGCTTCCACAACAATAAGTGTGTCATCATCAACAAGACGCGACGAAGCAAGAGCCCTTAGTGCATCTTCTTCCAGCTGCTGGTCGTATGGCGGATCGATAAAGATGATGTCAAACGGTTTTTTTTCGAGGCTAAGGGTCGAAATTGCGCTTAAAAAATCCGATCCAACGACTCTTGATCTGTCTTCAAATCCTGTATGTTTGATATTTGCTTTTATACAGTTCAGTGCCGCTTTGTTTCTGTCCACAAAAGCAGCGAAATCCGCTCCGCGGCTGAGGGCTTCGATCCCTATCCCTCCGCTCCCCGCAAACAGGTCCAGAAACCTGCTGCCGGCCACATATGGCGCAAGCATATTGAACAGTGTTTCCTTGATCCTGTCCGTAGTGGGACGAACGTCTTTTCCTTCAACCGTACAGAGCCTTAAGCTCCTTGCGGTGCCGGCGATTACTCTCATATATCCTCTTTCAAAAGAACACTTCTTTATTGTCTTTTTAAGTGTAAATGTTTTAATATCCGCTGTCAATAAAAAATGTCAAACAATCATGCCGGGTTTGAAATCCGTTCAAGCACAGCAGGCACTGCATGGTGCTTCACGGGGATATGAGCGCCGTCGGCGCTTAACGAGCGCAAGCAAAGCGAAGCGCGAGTTTAGCGTCCGCTACTGGCGTGCTTTAAGGCGCAAGCCGGCCCCGTGAAGCACCATGCAGCGCCTGCAGAGCGAAGCGGCGCATTTCAAACCGCGTTCCTGCTGTTATACAGCGTATAATAGAAACCTTTGTTGGCAAGGAGATCTTCGTGGCGGCCCTGCTCCAGCACATGGCCGTCCTTCATCACAAGGATCACATCGGCGTTCTGGATCGTTGAGAGCCTGTGGGCAACGATAAAGCTGGTCCTGCCATTCATCATCCTTGAAAACGCATCCTGTATCTTGTGCTCAGTTCTCGTATCGATGGAAGAAGTCGCTTCATCCAGGATAAGCATAGGCGGGAGCTTTAGCATCACCCTCGCTATGCAGAGCAGCTGCTTTTGCCCCTCCGAGAGCCCTCCGCCGTTCTCGCTCAGTACCGTATCGTACCCCTTTGGCAGCCTTTTGATAAAGCTGTGGGCGTGGGCGGCCTTTGCAGCAGCGATCATCTCCTCCTCCGTTGCATCCGGATTAGCAAAAAGCAGGTTGTTTCGCACAGTATCATGCTTAAGCCATATATCCTGCAGCACCATTCCATAGCTTTGCCGCAGGGACTTCCTCGTAACATCCCTGACATCGAACCCGTCAACGTTCACGGAACCGCTGTTCACGTCATAAAAACGCATGAGCAGGTTGATGACCGTTGTCTTTCCGCAGCCCGTGGGCCCGACTATCGCGATCTTGCGCCCGGGCTTCACCGAAAGGTTCAGATCCTCAATGAGCTTCCTTTCCGGAACATATGAAAAATACACATTTTTCAGGTCAACGCTGCCCTTCACATCTTCAAGCCGCCTTGTCTTTTCGGCGGTCTCGGGCTCCTTTTCGATGATCTCGAAAACCCTCTCAATGCAGACAAAAGCGTTCTGGAGCTCCGTTACAACGCCGGAGATCTCGTTAAATGGCTTTGTATACTGGTTTGCGTAGGACAAAAGGCAGGTAAGCTCCCCGACCGTAAGAGCGCCGTTAATGGCTCCAAGGCCGCCTGCAAGGCCGACTCCCGCATAAACAAGCGAGTTTACGAAGCGTGTGGAAGGGTTCACAAGTGACGAATAGAAAATGGCCCTGAGTGAGCACTTCTGAAGCTTCCTGTTTATCTCGTCAAAGCGCTCGAGCCGCTCTCCTTCCCTGTTGTAAGCTATCACAGTCTTGATATTGCCAACCGTCTCGTTGATAAGGGCCGTCTGTTCGCCCTTTGTCTCGGACTGGACCTTAAACATGTCATGGGTATGCTTTGCGATAAACGCCGCCACAAACAGCGAAACAGGCGTAACAAGCACTACCACCGCCGTAACGATAAGGTTTACCCTCAGCATAAAGAACAGGGTTCCGATTATAGTCACAACGCCGGTAAAAAGCTGGGTAAAGCCGATCAAAAGGCCGTCCGCGAACTGCTCAACATCATTGATCACGCGGCTCACAAGCTCTCCGTGAGCCTTTGTGTCAAGGTACGAAAGGGGAAGCTTCTGGATCCTGTTAAAGGCGTCGCGCCTCAGATCCCTTATGACCCTGTAAGTCACGGTATTGTTGCACTTGCTCAAAACCCACTGCAGCGCCGCGGTAAGGACGATAACCTCCAGCATCTTGATCAGGATCTTCAAAAGCTCAGTAAAGAAATCCACCTCGTCCGCGTGCTTTATAAGGTCCACCGCCTGCCCCGTGAGCCTCGGAAGGTACAGGGAAAGCAGCACCACCGCAACAGAAAGCACTATCGTTACGGCGATGAGCGGAAAATGCGGTTTTAAGTATTTTAAGACTTTTACAAGAGTAGCTTTGTTAGTTTTTATCTTATTCATGCGTTTGCTATCTCCCTGTAAACATCACAAGTTTTGAGCAGTTCCTCGTGCTTTCCGATGCCGACGGCTTCGCCGTCTTCAAGTACCACAACCTTGTCGGCGCCTGCAAGGGTCCCCGCACGCTGCGAGACTACAAAAAGCGTAGTGTCCCC
The DNA here is from genome assembly GCA_017958465.1 of Lachnospiraceae bacterium. GTDB lineage: Bacteria > Bacillota > Clostridia > Lachnospirales > Lachnospiraceae > SZUA-448. Next base: position 5,886 of record JAGDCQ010000194.1, on the reverse strand, counting down.
GAGGTTTTCGCTGATCGCCTTTCTGAGCGCCGCATCCGTAGCGTAGTCAAGGGCCGATGAGCTGTCGTCAAGGATAAGCACCTCCGGCTTTTTGATCAGTGCCCTCGCGATGGAAAGCCTCTGGCGCTGGCCGCCGGAAAAATTCCTGCCCTCCTGCTCCACCTGCGTATCAAGACCGTTCTTAGACATAACAAAATCATAGGCCTGGGCACGCTTCAAGGCTTCTATTATCTCATCATCGGTCGCGTCCGGTTTGCCCATCCTCAGGTTATCCCGCACCGTGCCCTTGAAGAGCACAGCCTTTTGCAGGACTGTAACGATCTTTTCCCGAAGCTTTTCAGGATCGTAGGAGCGCACATCTTTTCCGTCCACAAGGCACGCGCCCGCAGAAACATCATAAAACCTCGGGATAAGGCCCATAAGCGTAGTCTTTCCGGAGCCGGTACCGCCTATGATCCCAACAGTTTCGCCTTTGTAAACATCAAAATCAATATCTTTGAGTGCCTCATCTGCACCCTCGTAATACCTGACAGAAACGTTCCTGAAGCTGACAACGGGAACCCTGCCGTTTGCCTCCCCGCCGGAAACAGGCGTTTGCGGTTCCGCCCCGGAAGTTGCGGGGCCTTCGTTTCCGGCCTCTGCAGGCATGCCCTCCGGAACCTCCAAAAGCCCGTTCACGCGCTTCCCGCAGGCTACGGCTTTAGTTATCGTGATCACAAGGTTTGCAAGCTTTATAAGCTCCACAAGGATCTGTGACATATAGTTTACAAGCGCAACAACCGCACCCTGTGAGATAGCCCCCACATGAACTCTCACAGCGCCTGTGTAGATAAGGGCAACAAGCCCGATATTTATCAGCACAAAGGTCACGGGATTCATGAGCGCCGTAAAGTTTGCTGCTTTCACCTGGAGCTTCTCAAGAAGCTCCGTAGCAAGGGAATACCCGCGGATCTCGTCCTCTTCTTTTGCAAAAGCCCTGATAACGCGCACACCTGTGAGGTTTTCTCTTGTCTTTCCCGTAAGCTTGTCTGTCGCCCGCTGTACGCTGTCAAACTTAGGGATACCAAGAAGGAGCAGTGCAAACACAGCAAGTGACAAAACAGGGATCACAACGGCAAAAACAAGCGCAGCCTTAACATCGACCGTAAAGGCCATGATCATTGCGCCAAGCACTATAAAAGGGGAACGTAAAAACAGGCGGAGCGTCATATTTACGCCGCTCTGGAGCTGGTTAATATCGCCCGTCATCCTGGTGATGAGGGTATCCGCTCCCTGCCCGTCAATATTAGAAAAGGACAGCTTTTCGATATGCGCAAAAAGACCGTGTCTCAGCTCCGTCGCAAAGCCAACAGCCGCGCGGGCAGCAAAAAACTGGGCCGTGATCGAAAAAGCGAGCCCGACGACAGCAAAGCCGATGAGCACAAAGCACATCTTCACAACATAAGCCTTATCGCCGTTCGCGATACCATTATCGATCATAGCCGCCACGACAAGCGGCACAATAAGCTCAAGCGACGCCTCAAACAGCTTAAAGAGCGGCGCAAGCACGCATTCCTTAGTATATCCTTTAAGAAAGATCCAGAGTCTCTTCAAAACACCCTCCACCTTAGTGCGGGCACTCCCGCACACAACAATACCGCCGGCAAAAAGCCGGCGGCACCTCGTATTCCGACTTGTAAGTAACCTTACAAGACAACTATACACTTATTTAAGTTTCCATGCAATATCCATTAGCATAAGTTTTTCTTCCAGTGCTTCAGGAGTGGTTTCCTTGCTGATGTGGACAAACTCTATATCCATCATACGTGCGAAATCGGCCATCTGCTCTGCGGTAACATCATAAGAAAGAACCGTGTGATGTGCACCGCCTGCAGTGATCCAGCACTCTACGCCTGTTGCAAGATCGGGCATAGCCCTCCACATTACACGGGCAACAGGAAGATTGGGCATAGGCATGATAGGCTTAACTGCCTCAATATCCTGAACGATCAGGCGAAGCCTTCCGCCCATATCGATAAGGCTCACAACGATACCTTTGCCGGCTTTTCCTTCAAACACAAGGCGGGCAGGGTCTTTCTCGTTCATGCCGATGCCAAGGTGATGTGTCTCGATCCTGGGCTTGTCAGCCGCAAGGGAAGGGCAAACCTCAAGCATGTGAGCGCCAAGGGAGAACTCGTGTCCCTTTACAAGATGGTAGGTGTAATCCTCCATAAAGCCCGAAGCACCGTTCCCGTTCTCGCCCATAGCTTTTAAGATAGCTGTCATTGCGGAAACTTTCCAGTCGCCCTCGCCGCCGTAGCCGTAGCCTGCAGCCATGATATTCTGGGAAGCAAGGCCCGGAAGCTGCTCCATTCCGTAAAGATCCTGGAATGTGTTCGTGAAAGCAAGGCAGCCCTCGCGATCCATCATCTTCCTGATGGCGATCTCTTCTCTTGCCTGATAACGGATAGCAGCGGTATTCTCCGTCGCTACATCATATTTTGAAAGGTACTCATTGTATTTTTCATCAACTTCGGCCTCTGTAACGGCATTCATCTCTTTAACAAGATCGCCCACAGCCCAGGTGTTGACCTGCCAGCCGAGCTTCTTCTGAACCTCTACCTTATCGCCTTCGGTAACCGCAACTTCACGCATGTTGTCGCCAAAGCGCATTACCTTCATCTCCTTGGAAACAGCAACGCCCACAGCAGCCTTCATCCAGCTTCCGATGCGGCCGATGACCTCATCATCCTTCCAGTAGCCGGCGATGACTTTGCGGGGCATACGGAGCCTTGCGGCAATAAAGCCGTGCTCCCTGTCGCCGTGAGCAGCCTGGTTAAGGTTCATGAAATCCATATCTATCTCATCGTTGGGGATCTCAAGATTATACTGTGTAGCAAAATGGAGATAAGGCTTCTGAAGCAGCTCAAAGCCGTTGATCCACATTTTAGAAGGTGAAAACGTATGGCACCAGGTTACGATACCTGCGCACTCATCGTCATAATTAGCTTCTTTGATGACCTTTGTGATGCCGTCGGCGGTTACGCCTATGGCTTTGAAAACAAGCGGATAAGGGAGCTTTTTCGAAAGCTCTTCTGCCATTTCTGCACTTCTCTTCTCAACAGTTCTTAAAACGTCATCGCCGTACAGGAACTGTGAACCGACTACAAACCAGAAAACTCGTTTTTTCATGATATCCTCCAAATATACTTTATCCCGCAGGGACTATTGCTGTCAAAAACCGCATTTCCCCGGATGTTTAGATTATCCCTAAACTATTTTACATTGTAATATATCATTTGGGTTTTTGCAATGAGTTTTCCGCTTTATCGATGATCATTCCGAAAAACTTTATCAGCGGCGAGTTTATAAAGGCTGTGACCACGGTTCCGATGCCGATCCCGGTAAAACCGCCCGTCAGAGCAAACGCCAGGACAAGAGATATAACGAGCATGCAGATATCATGCACGAGCTTCACCTTATCCCGGTCAAAGCCGTAACGCTCGGATACGTTTATAACAAACATCTCATAAACCTGTCCGGGTAAAGTTGTCCTGAAGATAAAAGCAATCGCGCAGCACGTGATCAGAGTACCGACAATAAAAGCCACTATCCGCCCGGCAAGTGTTGAATAGCTTCCGTTCCCGCCAAGGATACTGAAGAACCCGTCGATCAGAAGTCCGACAAGAACGGCGGTTCCAAAGGAAAGCAGGAACTTGAGCCTGAACCTTTGGATCGCAATACACATCACTATCAACAAAAAAAGCTCCCAGATATATTCCGAGCGCCCTTGCGTATACCATGAGAAAAACCTGCTCATAAACACATGCAGGATATATGGCGGCGCAGCGATCATAGAGAGACCGAAACCTGCTTTGGTGCACATACAGACACCAAAACTGCAGGCTACAATCCCCGCAAGCCAGTGTATGATATTTTTAAGATCTATCTTATCTTTCATTACGTTTCAGGAACCTTTCATCCACCATTTCTATACGACATCTACTTCCGAACAGACCTGGGAAGTTGAAACTAGATTTTATCACATTTACACTTGCAGGACAATCTTTTTCTTTTCCAAGAATGCGATGCAGAAGGTAAATGATCTAGTCTGCATTGAGCACGAGATGTCGGTCATTATACCGAGGCCTTACGGCGAGAATCAAAGTATTACAAAGCGGCATTTACTAGGAGGCTGAGGGATTTAGAAATTAAATGTTTTAAGTATTGCATTTCAAAATATAGCGGTTTTGAACTACGAATTTTGAAGAGAGTCAATGAATCGGATGTATATTTTGCGTTATTATTGCCAAAAAGTTTGTGAGAAAAACAAAAATTATTGACAATGAGGGAGAAAAAGTAGATAATGATATAGACAATTCCAATAAAAAAAACTTAAAAGCATAGGCAGACTTTATTATCTGGTTCGTTATTGTCGTGTTATTTTTCGCAATTGTTGTGACAAGTAAATGGATCTTTTACGTAAGACTGCCCTTTGTCATCATTGCGGAAAAGCATTAAAAAGTCCACAACAAAAATGGATATATCCTTGAGCTAGTAGATTCGTTTAATGCGAAAGGTAAATTCTTTTATTCAGAAAAATAATTCTGCATATAAACTACTATTAAACCAATTGAAAAAGAAATGGATCAAATTAAAAAACTACAAAATATAATAAAAAAGATTATCCTGATTATTATTTCGACAGTTCTGGTTGTTTATAGCATTGTTTGCGTCGTTCAAATGCTAAATGTTACAGATGTACATCCTAACTACTTGACAATGATTCTGGGTTTAGTCTTCTTTGCATTAATATACTGCATCTCAGTAAATTCATTGGATGATATTTTTGAAGAAAAAATGATATGGGTGTTTTTTAAAGCAACCGGCTTTGCGGCAGGAGTGGTTTCATTCTATTGCAGAAGCTATGTTGAAGAACGCGAAGGAATGATTACATGGGGAATAACGCAAACTACAGAGGTTATATCACATTATCTATCTTCACTAATCACGAAAAAGTGGAAAGCAATTGGACTTTTAGTTATATTGCTCTTAGTTCTTGGTGGCTATTCATTTGATAAGATCCAACACTCAAAATCTTCACAAGTTATCAGGTGTGCTCTCATATCTACACCTATTGTTTTTATTAATGCATTAGCCTTTGCGATAATAGAAACTTCAATACCTTCATCGTGGCAATCGCAATTAGGAGTTGTACACGTCATTGCATTATTTGTAGAAATCTTCGCTTTTTATTATTCTGATCTAAAAGATGCACGAGTTCACCGGGATACCGATGATGAACCTATTACTGAGAAGAATCAAAAAGAAGAATCCAAGAAAGGCTTCATTCGCCGATATCTCGGAATCAAGAATAATAAAAAAGAGTATATAGTATTTGGAATTGGATTATTATTAATTCTTGTTTCCTTCCTTCTCGGCAAAATAAAGGCATGGGGTGAAATTGTTCAATCTTTCTTTGATGTGGAATATGTATCATCAATTACAGAAATTGGGGAGTATAGTGACTCCTATGTTGCTATCTGCTATATAACCAATTTTCTTTTGGGGGCTATAATCGCTGTATTGGTGGAACAACTACTAGGTGAATCGGAAAATAAAGTATTTATATCCATTAATAGTCTGTTAATATCGTTTGTTGTTCAGGTTTGGGTTTTGGATTTCTTGAGCAAAATCCTTATTTCATTTTTCTATGGTAATACGCATACTCCTATCGATGGTTGGCTTATCGCCAGAGTAACAGATCTTACCCATTGGATATCCGAAAGAGGTTTTTTAGTTCAGATATTTTTCATACTTTTTGCTCTGGCTTTGGGAATAACAATATTATTTGTTTGGGGAGTGTTTTCTGGAGTAATAATAGCACTTAGTCTTACATATTTTGCA
>JAGDCQ010000193.1 GCA_017958465.1 Lachnospiraceae bacterium | reverse complement strand
TGTCATCCATTTCGCCGGACTTAAAGCTGTCGGTGAATCTTGCAAGATCCCGCTCACTTACTTTAACAATAATATCATCGGAACGTTAAACCTCCTTACCGTTATGGAAAAGCACGGCTGCAAGAAGCTTGTTTTCTCCTCTTCCGCAACGGTTTACGGCTTCCAGGAAGTAATGCCCATCACGGAGAACGCATCTCTCTCGGCAACCAACCCTTACGGCCGCACAAAGCTTATGATAGAGGATATGCTCCGCGACATCTATGCTGCCGATAAGTCCTGGGACATCGCGCTCCTGCGCTACTTTAACCCCATCGGTGCTCATCCGAGCGGCGAGATTGGCGAGGACCCGAAGGGCATCCCGAACAACCTTGTTCCTTACATTGCAAAGGTTGCAATTGGCGAGCTTGACAAGGTTCACGTATTCGGTAACGATTACAAGACACACGACGGCACGGGCGTACGCGACTACATCCACGTTGTTGACCTTGCCATCGGCCACATCAAGGCTATCGAGAAGCTGAACGAGAACCCCGGCCTTGTTACCTACAACCTCGGTACAGGCACGGGCTACAGTGTTTTCGATCTTATCCACGCTTTTGAAAAGGCCTGCGGAAAGACACTTCCCTACGTTGTTGATCCAAGACGTCCCGGTGACACAGATATGGTCTACTCGGATCCTTCTAAGGCTAAGGCTGAGCTTGGCTGGGAAGCAAAGCGGGGCGTAGCCGAAATGTGCGAAGACACCTGGAGATGGCAGAGCAAGAACCCGAACGGGTACAGGAAATAATAGATAAAGCGCTCACAGTTGTGGGCGCTTTTTTTGCATTTCATTTTACATAGTCTTTACGGAGCAGCATGTCCTTTACAAGACCTATCACTTCACGGACAACATTGTTCGGAGCATACAGCGGTAGCGAAGGTGCGCTTAAGCCCCGGGGGTTTTCAAGGCCCAGGTTCCTTGAAAGAAAAAGGGCCCTGTACATGTGGAAATTATTAGTCACTATACAGATGTTTGATCCCTCGGGGATCAGTTCCCTGCTGTATTTTATGTTCTCGCGCGTGTTTGTGGACTTTTCTTCAAGGATGATGCGTTCCCTGTCTATCCCCGCACCAAGGAGGTACCTTGCCATTCCCGAAGCCTCGCTTTCAGGCTCGTTTGCCCCTTTCCCTCCGGAACACACGCATTTTACATCCGGATGCTCCTTGAGGTATTCCGCAGCCGCATCAAGCCTGTAGCGAAGAACAACGCTTGGTCCGTCTGAGCGCATCTGTGCCCCGAGAACGATGATGTAATCCGTGTTTTCGCCCGGTTTTGCATTAAATGTACTGAATATTAAAACAAGCATGACTAACGAAATAACCAAGCCTAAACCGACAACACTCCCCACTGTAATGGTAATTGCCCTTGGAATACGCGAAAACACTCGGAATTTCAGCATCAGAGCCACTGCCGTAAGACAAATGGCGAGAACATCCCAGAAAAGATAAAACCTTGAGCCGGAATGCACATTATATATTACATAACTATACCACAGTGAGATTAAAGATACTAAATATAGTATTATCCTTATAGCCATTGTTTGCTCCTTGACACCCTTTGATCCTATATTTCGAAAAAGCAAAAAAATGATCAATTATATCTTTTTGCGAAAATCCTGTTCTTGTTTGCTGTTGTCGAGCCCGATTTTCTCTCGTATTTCTGTGGTTTTCCCAGGGCAAGTTCACTCTTTCGCAAATTGTTAACATGTTCTTGACAATTTGAACACATTGTGGTATCATTGCTTTCAGTTGATACGGAGAGGTATTAACAGAGGAACATTGGGGGAAGTGAACATATCTGCACAAGTCATTTGTGCTTTTACAGCCGGGTACTCCCGCTTCCGTACGTCTTTGATCGGGACTTGGATACACTGACCGAGCGGACTGCAGACGCTGTATAAGACCTTTTTACTTGCGCCGGATACTCACACATGAAAAAAATTATCTGTTGAACAGGAAAATCCGAGAGATCGGATTTTTTCTGTTTTAAACGCCCGGTTTACCGACGCCAACGTCCCACGATCGCAGCAAATATCAAAGATAAATCAAAGCAGAGCTTTATATATCTCGCTCTTTGAAACGCCTCTGTCCTTTGCTACAGCCTTCATGGCCTCTTTTTTATCCAGGCCCTTATCGAGGTACAGCTGCATATGCTCTTCAATGCTGTACCTGCTCCACTCTTCCTTAGCTTCTTCTTTTATCTCTTTTTCGTCTTTTCCGTCGATCACAAGTGCATACTCGCCCTTCGGCTCGTTTTCCTCAAAATATGATACGGCTTGCGATAATGTGGTGCGAAGGACCGTTTCATGCTTTTTTGTGATCTCTTTTACAACAGAGATCTTTCTGTCCCCAAGAGCCTCAAACAGTTCGGAAAGGGTTCTCTTCAGCCTGTGGGGAGCCTCGTAGACAACTATCGTTCTTGTCTCGTTTTTAAGGGCCTCCAGGCGCTCGTTTCTCTCTTTCTTCTCGAAAGGCAGGAAGGCCTCAAAGGCAAAACGCCCGGTCTTTAGGCCGGAAACTATCAATGCATTCACACACGCGCATGCGCCCGGCACCGGTGTTACAGTGATCCCTTCCTCTGCACAGAGCATCACAAGGTGCTCTCCCGGGTCCGATATTCCGGGAGTCCCGGCATCCGTGATAAGAGCTATATTTTTCCCTTCGAGCAGGGATTGCACAAGCTTTGGCCCCTTCTCGATCTTATTGAATTCATGGTAACTTGTGATAGGTGTCTGGATCTCAAAGTGGTTCAACAGTTTCATGCTGTTGCGTGTGTCCTCGGCGGCTATGATATCCGCTTCTTTCAGCACACGGATGGCGCGAAACGTCATATCTTCAAGATTTCCTATCGGTGTTGCGACTAAATATAATGTTCCCGCCATATCTTCCTCCCCGGCGTTTACCACCGGCTTTTCCCGGGCTTACCCGGCGTTTACCACCGGCTTTTTCCCGGATTTACCGATTTTCAATATCCGTACTTTTCCCGTAGTTCCGCGGAATACACGTCTTTCTTTTCCCAAACGATCAGCGGCGGCTCAACAGTAACCCTTGGCCTTCCGCCTTTTGCCGCTTCTATCAGCACCATATTGGGCTCACTGTCAACATATGGGTAAACAAGCCGCATTCTCTTCATTTCCAGCTTGTATTTGGACAATTTCAGTACTATCTCCGCAAGCCTGAACGGCCTGTGCACCATATAAAGATGCCCGTTCGTTTTAAGGCAGGCTGCCGACTCCCGGCAGATATCCTCCAGCGAACAAAGAACCTCATGCCTTGCTATGGCCTTTGCCTCAGAAGGATTTGCGATGCCGTGTCCCCCCGTCATGTACGGCGGATTAACTGTCACAACATCAAAAGTCCCGGCACCAAGGAGCTTTGAAGCCTCGCAGACATCGCCGTGCAGAACCTTTATCACATCCGTAAGGCCGTTGAGTTCTACGCTCCTCCTTGCCATATCCACGCTTTCTTCCTGGATCTCCAGGGCGGTAAAATCCGTTGCCTTAGTCTTTGCGCTCATAAGGAGAGGGATTATCCCTGTCCCCGTACATAAATCAAGAACCCGGTGTCCGGCTCTAGCGGATGCGAAGCCGCTAAGCAGCACCGCATCCATTCCGAAGCAGAATCGTTCCGGGTTCTGTATTATCTTAAGATTGCTAAGTTCGAGATCGTCCAGGCGTTCCCCTTCTTTAATCAATGTGATTGCCTTCCTTTCGGTCGAGAGCTTCCAAAGCCCGAAGCTCTGC
>JAGDCQ010000192.1 GCA_017958465.1 Lachnospiraceae bacterium | reverse complement strand
CTTCGGAACTCATCTGCTTTCCGTCTATAGCCAGGGCTACAACAAGGGCGTCGTCTTTTATGGCTTTCAGCAGGCGTTTTCCCTCAGTTTCCTTTATTTTTTCGTTTGTGGCATCAGAGGCTTTGTCAGGTGTTTTCTCATCTTCCACCTCTATAACCTCCGTTTTTGAAAACGCACTTAATCTTTTCTTATATTCTTTAACCGCATCATTAAAAAAGCTTTCTTTTAATTTTCCAACACATAAAACTGTGATCTTCATAACCTCAAGTCTCCGCAAATCCAGTATACAACAGGTGTTCCGGCTATTCAACAAATTTGTTGTCCTGCCCAGCAGTCTCCCGGCCCGGGAATATCCTTTCGAAAAAAAATTAAAATTGTGTTTTTTGAACACATTTTAAACACAAACATATAATATATTATGTCCTGGATAGTGATAAAACACTTTCTACTCCCACCCTATTATACGCATTGTGATTCATTCACACAAAAAAAGCAAGCCTCCTATCTTGCTTTTTTTGGTTTAAAAAACTCATTCGTTATTCTCTTTTTTATCTTCGCCGGCAGCTTCGTCAAGCTTAGTTATCTTTACCATCTTGATCATCTTATCCTGTATCTCAAGGATATCGAACCTGAATCCGTAAAGCACAACTTCAAGCTGTTCCCCGTCCTCCGGGATCCTGCCTATATTGCTGATCAGCAGACCGTTCAGTGTATCGTAGTTGTCCGTAACGTCGCTGGGGAAATCGATCCCTATCTCATCTTCAAGTTCTTCAAGAGTGGACTCGCCGGTTGCAAGGTATTCGTTGTCACCCTGATCGAATATGCTGTCTTTCTCATTATCGTACTCGTCCTGGATATCACCGACTATCTCTTCCACTATATCTTCAAGCGTGATGATCCCGGCTGTCTGTCCGTATTCATCAATTACAACTGCCATGTGAACCTTGTTGTTCTGCATATCGTGAAGGAGCGCATCTATGTTTCTTGTGTCAGGCACAAAATAAGGCGTCGTAGCGATCTCGTGAAGCGTCTTTCCTTTAAGCACCGGCGTAAAAAGACAGGTCATTACATCCTTTATGTGAACGATACCCACGATATCGTCGATGTTTTCGTGGTAGATGGGAAAACGTGAATAGTTGCCGTTATCAAGCATAAAGTGCAGGGCGTCTTCAAGGGAAGTATCGTCGCTTAAGACAACCATTTTCCTGCGATGGGTCATTATATCCCGGACTTTTTTATCGTCAAATTCGATGATATTTGAGATCATCTCCGCTTCACTGCTCTCCAGCACGCCTGTTTCCTGGCCCTCGTTAACCATAGAGATGATCTCTTCTTCGGTCACGTTGCCTTCGATCTCCTCGGGTTTTACGCGGAAAAGCCAAAGCAACAGCTGTGTGTTTTTGTCGGCAAGCCAGATGATGGGGTAGATGATATAATAGATGGCTTTGATGAACCTTCCGTAAAAAAGCGCCTTTTTATCAAGGTTCTTTTGGGAAAGTTTCTGTGGAAAGAGCACTCCGAACACGACCATGAAGTAAACGATGGCGATCGTTATCCCGATAAGGATAGCGGAAATGCTCGCCGAGCCTTCATCCATGGAAGTTTTGAGTGCGATGACTTTACGAAGATACCCTACCTGGTATTTTGCATAAACATAGCCTATCACAAGGTTTATAGTAATAAGCAGGAATTCGATGACATTGAAGATACTTACGCGGGAGGTCTTGCCGAACTCGCTTTCAAGGATCTTCAAAAGGTTCTGCGCCGTAGCGTCATCTTCCTGGGCAGCTTTCCTTAAGTTTGCTTCATTGAGCGCGGAAAGAGCAGCCTCAGCACCTGAGACAACGGCATTAAACAGTATAAGAATGATGATTACGACCAGGCTTCGTATGGGATAGTCGGGCATGATATTTAAGAAATTACTCCTTTCAATTATTACGCATATAGTTTCTGTTTGTTCTAAAACAAACAAATGTGTTCAATACAGACTATCGTCTATTTTGAGCACATTTGTTATAGCATTTATCATAAAAACTTCATTCTTCGTCGGCTCCGTCGTTTGTCAGCTTGTAAGAAAGCTGCATGAGGCCTTCGATAAGGTGGACGTTCTGAACAAATACGCCATTCGGCACGTGGAGATCCGTATGTGCAAAATTCCAGATCGCCTTTACGCCGTTGTTTGTAAGGACAGAAGCAACAGAAGGAGCGTCGGTCCTCGGGATCGCAAGAGCTGCGATGTCCACTTTGTTCTCTTTCAGGTATTTTTCAAGTTCGTCTATGGGTAAAACCTTGATCCCGCGGACTACCTTTCCTACCTTTTTCTCGTCCTTGTCAAACAGGGCACGTACAAAGAACCCACGACGTTCAAAATCCGTGTAGTTTGCAAGGGCCTGTCCAAGGTTGCCCGATCCTACTATCACAAGATTGTAGGACCTGTCAAGGCCAAGGATCTTGCCTATCTCCTCCTGGAGGGTAGCCACATTGTAGCCGTAGCCCTGCTGGCCGAAGCCTCCGAAGTTGTTCAGATCCTGCCTGATCTGCGATGCGGTAACATGCATGCGTTCACTCAGCTCTCTTGACGAGATCCTGACTACATCATGTTCCTTAAGATCACCCAGGTATCTGTAATACCTGGGCAGCCTGTTGATTACTGCGGGTGAAATATCCTTTTTCACAAAAACCTCCTCAAATACGCCTTTTCGGCCATTGCTCTTAAATTGCAAAACTTATGCTTCTCAGCCGATTACCCTTACCTTGAGCACACCCTCGATATCTTCCAGCTTCTTGATGATGCCTTCGTCTGCTGTGTCTGTATCGAGCACTGTGTATGCATAACTTCCGCGGCTCTTGTTCACCATGTTTTCAATGTTGATGCCAAGAAGGGCGAAAGCGCCGGTAAACTGGGTAAGCATGTTGGGAATGTTCCTGTGGTTGATGCAGATACGCTTTGCAGCGGTAAGGTTTCCTGCATCCACAGCGGGATAGTTTACGGAATTCTTGATGTTTCCAAGCTCAATGTATTCCTTTAATTCCTCAACAGCCATAACAGCACAGTTGTCCTCGGACTCCTCCGTGGAAGCCCCAAGGTGAGGGATCGCAAGAACGCCCTTCATACCTGCTGTTTTCGCATTCGGGAAATCCGTAACGTACTTTGCGACCTTGCCGGAAGCGAGAGCCTCTTCAAGGGCATCGTCGTCAACAAGAAGATCCCTTGCAAAGTTAAGGATTATAACGCCGTCTTTCATATGGGAAATAGCGTTTTTATCGATCATCCTCTGGGTGTTGATCGAGGGATCGTCGTTTTTAATAAGCGGAACGTGAACTGTGATGTAATCGCACTTTTCGTAGATCTCTTCACGTGTCTTTACCGGGATAACGTCCCTTGAAAGGATCCATGCGTTCTGAACGGAGATGTACGGGTCGCAGCCGTAAACTTCCATGCCAAGGCGCTTTGCTGCGTTCGCAACAAGTACACCGATGGCACCAAGGCCGATAACACCGAGCTTTTTGCCCTTTATCTCCTGCCCTGCGAACTTGCTCTTGCCTTTTTCAACAAGCTTTGCAACGTCCGGCTCGTCCTTTACGGTCTGTACCCAGTTAACGCCGCCCACGATATCGCAGGAAGCAAGCATAAGACCTGCGATAACAAGCTCTTTAACGCCGTTTGCGTTGGCACCGGGAGTATTGAAGACTACGATGCCCTCTTCCGCGCACTTGTCAAGCGGGATGTTGTTTACGCCCGCACCTGCACGTGCGATGGCAAGAAGGTTCTTCGGAAGCTCCATTTCATGCATGGCCGCGCTGCGGACCAGGATGGCATCTGCTTCGTTTACATCTTCGGTAGCTGCATAGTTTTCGTCAAATTTCGAAAGTCCCACATTTGCAATGGGATTAAGGCATTTGTAACGATACATAGTGATTCCCCCGGTATTATTTGAGATTTTCTGCTTCGAACTGTTCCATTACCTTTACAAGCTTCTCAACGCCGGCCTTGGGCATTGCATTGTAGATGCTTGCGCGCATACCGCCTACGGACCTGTGACCCTTAAGGTTTTCAAGGCCGTTTTCCTTAGCAAACTTAACGAACTTAGCGTCAAGCTCCTCGTCACCGGTAACAAAAGGAACATTCATGATGGAACGGTCTTCTTTCCTTACTGTGCCCTTGAAAAGCTTGCTGCGGTCGAGGAAATCGTAAAGGATCTTTGCCTTTTCCTCATTGCGCTTCTTCATTTCAGCAAGACCGCCCTGCTTCTTAAGCCATTTGAACACTTTGCCGCAGATGTAGATGCCGTATGCGGGCGGCGTGTTGTACATGGAGCCGTTGTCAGCGTGTGTCTTGTATTTAAGCATTGTAGGAGTTCCGGGAAGGGTATCCTCCGTGATAAGATCCTCGCGGATGATAACGATAACAACGCCCGCAGGACCGATGTTCTTCTGAACGCCGCCGTAGATAACGGCATACTTAGAAACATCTACAGGCTCTGAAAGGAAGCAGGATGAAACGTCTGCCACAAGATCCTTGCCCTTGGTGTTGGGGAGCTCCCAGAACTTTGTACCATAAATGGTATTGTTCTCACATATATAAACATAGTCCATATCGTCCGTAATGTCAAGATTTGAACAATCGGGAATGTATGAAAAAGTTTTGTCGGCTGAGGATGCGAGCTCTACTGCATTTCCGAAAAGCTTTGCTTCCTGGAAGGCTTTCTTTGCCCACTGTCCGGTAACAATGTAGCCGGCCTTTCTATTCTTCATAAGGTTCATAGGGATCATGGCAAACTGCAGATGTGCGCCGCCCTGAAGGAAAAGGACCTTGTAGTTGTCGGGGATGTTCATAAGTTCGCGAAGATCTTTTTCTGCTGTATCGATTATTTCCTGATAAGCTTTAGATCGGTGGCTCATCTCCATAACGGACATACCTGTTCCGTTATAATCAAGCATTTCGTCAGCCGCTTCTTTCAATACCTCTTCGGGTAAAACGGCGGGGCCTGCAGAGAAGTTAAACACTCTTGCCATTTTTGTTCCTCCTTTTCACATTCAAAAAATTTTCGTTAAATCCCTGTGCTTTACTTTAGCACTTTAACGTGAATGTGTTGTAGTTGATTATAGTGTTTCGTTAATTTAATGTCAACACCTAATTATTATTTTTTGCATAAATTTTCACTCAGGGTTTTATGGAGCAGTCAACTACCACAGGCTCTTTGGATTTAAGGGCCTCTTTTAGGACAAGCGCTATCTCCTCTTCTTTTGATATTCTGAGCGCTTTTACTCCAAGTGCATTTGCAAGCTTTACAAAATCCAGTCTGTCCTTGAACTCGGTGGCTGAGAACCTGCCATTATACATATCTTTTTGCATATTATAAACAAGGCCGAGCACCTGGTTGTCAAAAACGATCTGGACAACAGGGATGTTGTGCCTGCTTGCGGCAAGGAGCTCGTTCATATTCATACGGAAGCAACCGTCCCCTGCAAAGTTGATGACCTGCTTTTTAGGGCACGCAAGCTTTGCGCCAATGGCGGCAGAAAGGCCAAATCCCATGGTACCAAGGCCTCCGGAGGTCACAAACCTGCCGTTCTTCGAAGTTTTGTAGAGGGTCGCAGCAAGGAGCTGGTGCTGTCCAACCTCTGTCGTAACAATAGCATCACCTTTTGTAAGCCTTAAAACCTCAAGGATGATCTTTGAGCCGATGTCTGTCCGTTTGCTGTTTTCCGCTACTTCTGTGCTTATGTACCCAAGAGCTTTCTTTTCCCAAGTCTTGTGCTCCGTTTCTTTTAAGGCGTCGCAAAGTGCCTTAAGGCCTGTCTTTGCATCGCAACAAAGAGCAACATCAACTCTTACGTTTTTGTTGATCTCAGCGGGGTCTATATCTATCTGAACTATCTTCTTTCCTTCTCCAAAGGCGGGGTTACCGTTTGTCATACGGTCCGAAAAACGGATACCTGCGCATATCAGCACGTCG
>JAGDCQ010000191.1 GCA_017958465.1 Lachnospiraceae bacterium | reverse complement strand
GGCGAGATAAAATATAACATCCTGAAGGCCAACGTGGTCAGGATCATAATGATCTCCATCCTCGTCACCCTCATTTTTACGGCGGCGGTGATCCTCATCAACCAGTTCTTCGAGAAATCCTACGGCAACGTAAGGCTGTTCGGCAACTTCATCCTGCTTGTCATCTTTGTGACCTGCTGGCTGTACTGCAGCTGCGACCTGCCACAGCTCCACACAAACGCAAACGAAGCCGTGAGCCTCATCTCGTTTTTGTCACTGTCCTGCTTTACAGTGCCGTTTGCGGGCTTTTGCGAGCAGATGTTCCAGCGCCGCCAGCGGATATTCTTCCTGCTTCAGGTCGCGGGCTGGTGCATCCCGATCCTCAATGTGCTCCTTTTTGTGACAAACATTGCGGATCCCATGGACATCCTGTTCCTTACTCACGCATATATGATCATCGTTGTGATCCTCTCCGTGGCGTTTGCCTTCCTCGAGCCGCAAAAGACGCCGGAGACCAGGTTCTTCCTCGTGGGGATAGTGCTTTTGCTGATCGCTGCGGTTGGCGGGTTTATCTGCTACTTCATCGCTCCCTCCAAGGGTTACGACGGGATCTGGTTCGGTTTTGGCTTTATAGCCTTCATCGCTTCACTGTTCCTGCTGATCCTTACAAAACAGGTGTCGCTGATAAAGGAGCGGCAGAACCTGGACGCCTACAAACACCTGGCCTACAGTAATGTTATAACGGGGCTCAGCAACAGGACCGCTTTCGACGAAGCCTTTGCTTCCATGCAAAACCGCCTGAACATAGGCGAGCCTGTGACCATCTACCTTGCAGAGCTCTTCAACCACAAGTCACTTGTTGAAAAATACGGGCACCAGGCCGGCGACAACGCCTTAAGGCTCTTTGGCCAGAACCTTGAGAAGGCCTTCAGGAATACCGGTACCTGCTACCACTTTGGCGGCGATGAGTTTGCGGTTGTGATCGAAAGCACTATGGTCGACGTAAGAAAGCTTAAGGCATCCTTCGAGGAGCTTTGCTCACGCACGGACTTCATGTTCGACGCCAAGCTCTTTTCCACCATAGGCTACTCCACACTGCCTTTTGAAACGGATCCTTCCTTCAAGGACAAGCTTATAGACCGCGCAACGGAAGCCCTTCGCGAGGAGGAGCGCCGCCTTAAAGCCATCCACGGTCTCAACGCATAATAAAAGGTCTGACACTGCTTTAAGCTTTGTCAGACCTTGTTTTTTTATGCCAGGAAGCCTCTGTTGCTCACTCCCGTAGTTACCTCGTCAAGCTTTCCCTTGCCGTAGGTGAGCCCGGCTGTTATCTGCTGGGTGTTCTTCATCAGTGGCCCGCTCGTATCCTGCTTTGCAACTTCCGCAAACGAATCCCTGAGCCTTTTCATAATGCTCTCAGGCTCCGCAAGCGCATCGGCATTGCCCGAGAACGCCGCATTCGTAAGGATCCCGCCCACATATTCGTAAAGGGACCAGAGCTGCTTTGCCAGCGGATATTTGAAGTCCAGCGTTATCATAAGCTCGTTCACAAATTTATTTGCATGGAGCAGGAGCCTTCTGAACTCCTCCCTGTCGGCCGCTTTTTCCCGCGCCTCTTTGATATCCTCAAGGATCACGTCATAAACTATGACTGTAAGTTCCGAGCGGGAGCTTTCCGCGATCCGCGCCGCAAACTCCTGTGTTTTTCTGTCTTCCATATATGCCTTCCTCCGGTTATGGACCGTCAAAACATTCTGGCGATCCGGTTTTCAGTTTACGACTGCAGCAGTGAAAGAATGGTCTGCGGCCTCTGGTTTGCCTGTGTGAGCATCGAAACGCCGGCCTGGACAAGAACGTTATACTGCGTATAGTTCGTCATTTCCTCGGCCATATCCGTATCGGTGATGCGGGACATGGCATCTGTCAGGTTTTCTTCGGAAGTATCGAGGTTTGCCACAGCGTGATCGAGACGGTTCTGGTAAGCACCGAGCTTCGCGCGGATAGCGGAAACCTGCTCGATAGCCTTATCCGCAATGGAGATCGCGTTCTGAGCGCCTTCGCTTGTGCAGACGTTAAGGTCCTGTATCTCAAGAGTCTCGCAGTTAACACGCGGGATCCTCACTTCCATCACCTGGTCCTCGTTAGCGCCTATCTGAAGGTCGAGAGGGCCTGCGGGAAGCACTGTGACACCAACCTCAAACTCAGTGCCTGTGGGCTCTCCGGCCTCGGTGCCGTCGAGATTTGCATCCTGGAACTGGGTGGATGCCGAGCCCGGCTTAACCTTGAACTGCATCTTGAAGCCGCTTGTATCCGTAACTGTCACAACACAGCCGTTTCCGTCGGCGGTTGCGCTGGGTCTGAAGCCGTCGCCAAGAGTTGCCTTAACGTCAACTCCCTGGGCAGTCGCTCCGTCCTCGCCGATACCGAGCTTGCTCCTTAAGTTCTCGTTTTCACAGTAAACCTTAAGCTTCGCCTCCGAACCGTACTCCTTTGTGACAAAGGTAAGGCTTCCGCCGCTTGAAGGATCCTGTGCTGTGTAGCCGGCATACTGGTTGTCGGTGTTTGCGGTATCTATGTTACCGTCGCTGAAGAAAGCCGAAACGTTGATGGTATCGCAGGCGTTCCTGATGTTTTCGTATACCTGCTCTATGGTCTGTCCCTCGGAAACAGGGATCCGAAGCCCGTTCACTATCAGCGTGCCCGCTTCCTCTTCGGTAACGTCGCCTGTATCAACGCCTGAGCCCACAAGCACGGCCTGGCGTGCGTCCTGGAGGACGTTGAGGGCGTATTCCTTGATCTCAACGCTGTCGGATACAGATATGAGGGTCACATTGTTGTTGTCGGAATAAGACCTGTTGTCGGCGCTTCCGTCAAGGAGTTTCTTTGTGTTGAACTCCGTGCTGCCAGCAATCCTGTCAATCTCCTCGCGGAGCTGGTCGATCTCTGCCTGGATAGCCGCACGGTCGTTTGTTGTGTTTGTATCGTTCGCAGCCTGTACCGAAAGCTCGCGCATACGCTGGAGGATGTTCTCCACTTCGTTCAGCGCGCCTTCTGCGGTCTGGATAACGGAAATGCCGTCCGATGCGTTTGTAGACGCCTGGTCGAGGCCTCTGATCTGCGTGTGCATCTTCTGGGAGATGGCAAGCCCCGCTGCGTTGTCTGCCGCACGGTTGATCTTGTAGCCCGAAGAAAGCCTTTCAAGGCTCCTGCTCAATGTGCTGTCAGACCTTGCGATATTTGTGTTTGCCTTGATAGCCGACATGTTATGATTGATTCTCATACTGTATCTCCTGTGTTCTTTGAATATCTTCTAAGGTAAAGTACCGTTTCTTTTGCTGCTGTGTAAAGCTGTTTTGTCTCGGCTTCTGTTTCGCCCGGCACAGAGCCTGTGCCCCTTCCGCCGGTAACTGCGATCCTTACGGATTCAAAACCTGCCGCTCTGAGCCTGTTTTCAAGCTCCGGGTCTTTCCTGACGGCTGTTTCGTCTTCTCTTGAATCCGCCGTGATCACAAGGCTCACGGATGAATCCCTCACCGTTCCCGCTGCCGTAAAGCCTTCGAGGGAGACAAAGAAGCTGCCTCTGTTTTCGCTCTCGTGGAGCATGGTAAGGTGGATGTTTACGACTCCGTCTTCGTCCGCAAGCGGGATATCGTAGAAATTCCTGGTCCTTAGGGACTCACGGAGCTTTCCGAGGTTCAGCAGGTCCTTTAGGGCTGTTGCTTCTCTCCCCGTCAGATCCGCCTCGGCGTACAGCCTTTGCGAAAGCTCAGCCGCCGTAAGCTCGAGGTTTTCAAGGGATTTTTTAAGTCCTTCTTCGGTTTCCGGAAGGTCCGTAAGCGCTGCATCCTCC
>JAGDCQ010000190.1 GCA_017958465.1 Lachnospiraceae bacterium | reverse complement strand
CAAAGCTTGCGCCTTCTCTGTCAAGGTCTGCAAAAGATGCCAGTTCAGTGCTGAACTCAGATCCTTCTTTCAAACCTTCTACAAGGTTGACGGACATACGATGAGCGTAAAAGAGCCGGTCGTTTGCTTCATCTATGAAAACCGACTTACCTGTAGAATCAGACGGGAGATCGGTAAGGTATGCAGGTGTAGGGGTAGCAGGAACTTCTGTGGGTGTAGCGGGGATTTCGGTCGGTGTAGATGTAGCTAAAGGCGCTGACGGTACGTTTGTAGGTACCGGTGTGGGGGTCTGCCGCTTTCCGGCGCAGGCAAACAAAGATATGACCATTACACAAACGGCCGGCAGAATGAAGATCTTTTTCATAAGTAGTTGCTCCTCCTTAGATCAGGCCCGGAAAACGGAGGTTAATTTATGCAATAACGACCGTAAAACAAGGCCTGTCGATACTATTATAATATGTCATTATTTTTTTTCAATGGGTATTTTTGGCCGGTGAAAGCTGTTTATCTTTACTTTTTTATTGCTTTACGTGATAATAAGAGGAGAAGAACCGGTGGGTGCTACAATAGGGTGAGGCAGCAAAACAAGGGGAGAAGATCATGAAAACATTATGGAAACTGACTAAAGAGGCTGCGCGGTACAAGGGACTTTATATTATCGCGATCCTTGCTACTTTCAGCCTTACAGCCATCAATCTCGCGGCTCCGAAGGTGCTTTCCGCCATGACAGGTATAGTGGAGAAGGGGGTCGACGACTCCGCCATCGTATCTATCCGCAGGCTGGCCCTGATACTTCTTGGGCTTTACCTTCTGCGTGTTTTGTTCAGGTTCCTCAGCAATTACCTTGCGCACCGCGCGGCATGGTATCTGGTGGGGGAGCTTAGAAGCCGCCTCTACAACAAACTCCAGGCCCTGGATCTGGGTTTTTTCCACGACAAACAGACAGGCGATCTTATGAGCCGCGTCGTAAACGATACAAGGGATTTTGAGCTCCTGTATGCTCATATGATCCCGGATATACTCACAAATATCGTGACTTTTGTGGGCGTTCTTGCGATCCTTTTGACCGTCAACGCTAAGCTTGCGCTCATAACCTGCGCGCCTATCCCGCTGATCCTTGTATCCGGCGTTATTTTTGCAAAGGTGGTCCGCCCCTACTTCAAGGCCTCACAGAAGGTTATGGGTGAGCTTAATGCCCAGCTCCAGGACAGCCTCTCCGGTCTGCACGAGATACAGGCCTTCGGCCAGGAGCAGTACGAGGGTGAGCGTGTGCGGAAAAAGAGCATGGATCAGGTAGTGGCCATGCTAAAAGCCCTCAAAGCCAGCGCCATCTTCCACCCAAGCGTAGAGTTTCTGTCATCCTTTGGCACCGTCCTGGTCGTGTTCTTCGGCGGATATCTTGCGTACAGAAAACAGCTGTCTGTTGCGGATGTTGTGGCATTTGTGCTTTATCTTTCGCTGTTTTATGCACCGGTGTCGGGGCTTGCAAACCTGCTCGAGAACCTGCAGCAGGCGCTTGCCGGAGCGGAGCGTGTAACTCTCATCCTTGACACGCCCTCGGCCATTGAAAACGCTCCCGATGCAAAGCCCCTTGAGGATGTTAAGGGTGCTGTTGCCTTTGAAAATGTATCCTTCCATTACGAAAACAAGATCCCGGTTCTTAAGAACATTTCGTTCTCTTGTGAACCGGGTATGATGGTTGCTCTTGTAGGACCGACGGGAGTGGGCAAGACCACGGCGACACAGCTTATTTCAAGGTTTTACGATCCCGTGGAAGGGCGGATCCTCATCGACGGGAAGGATATAAAGCATGTTACGCTCGAGAGCCTTCGCCACAATATTTCTCCGGTACTGCAGGACACCTTCCTGTTTAACGGCACAATCGCGGAAAATATAGGCTACGCGCGGCCCGATGCCACCCGGGAGGAAGTAATGCAAGCGGCAAAGGCCGCAAATATCCACGAGGATATCCTCAGTATGCCGGAAGGGTACGAAACGCAGGTGGGTGAGCGCGGGCTGCGTCTCTCCGGAGGCCAGAAGCAGCGTGTGGCCATCGCCCGTGCCATCCTGCGAAACAGTCCCATAATAATCCTGGACGAGGCAACGGCCTCAGTTGATGTCAGCACGGAAAGACAGATCCAGGCCGCTATTTCCGAACTTGCCGGAAAGCGCACGGTCATCGCCATTGCTCACCGCCTTTCGACCATCATGAATGCCGACCTGATCCTTGTCATTTACGAAGGAGAGATCGTGGAGCGCGGGACTCATGCTGAGCTTATGGAGATGAAGGGACACTATTACAGGATGCAGCTTGCGGCACAATAAAAATCCGGGAACGTTGAAAACTATATCCCGTTGTGATATAGTTAAATTGAGAAGAAAAGGAGGGCGAAAAGCCTTCCGGGAGGGTAATGTATGGCGGATAAATACAATGTTCTTATCACCGGGAAACACTCCGTAACTATCGATGCATTTTTTATGCAATTATCCAACGATTTTGATCTTATGACAACCTCTCTTCGCCCTGTCGACTTAGAGCGGCATATAAAGATCTGTATGCCGGATATGCTGGTTGTCTGTCTTAGCGGCGACTCTCAGGAGGAGATGCTCCGTTTTCGCGACTACAAGGGGATGCTGAACGAGATACGGACCAAAGTCTGTGTCATAGGCGATCCCGATGAGGTAAACGCCTTCCAGAATGCCACTCACGATCTTGCCTATCTGGAGCTTCGAAGGCCTTCCACCATGACCTCCATGCGTGAAGCTATGATCGAAGCCCTTGAGAGGACCAAGATAGAGAGGGATACCGTGAGGGCGGAGCTTGGTCTTACGGCTCCCACGACATCAAAACCTGCCCCGGCCCCGGCAGCGGCTCCGGAAACCCGTGAAACACCGGAAGTAGGGCGGGCATCCTTAAAGCCCATCCTCACCAAGGAGGACGAGTATAACAGGAGAAAGCACATCCTTGTTGTTGACGACGATCCTGTTATGCTGAAGGTGATCAAGGAAACCCTGAAAGAGGACTTTGACGTAGCCACAGCGGTTAACGGGAAGGTTGCTCTTAGCTTCCTTAAGGCCAAGAAGACCGATATCATAATCCTTGACTATGAAATGCCGGAGATGAGCGGCCCCGAAGTCCTGATGGCCCTCAGGAAAGAGCCTGCCACGGCCCAGATCCCGGTGCTTTTCCTTACCGGAGTCACGGATCAGGAAAAGATGAAAAACGCCCTTACTTACAAGCCTCAGGGCTATATCGTAAAGCCTGTTTCGGGCAAAAAGCTTCATGAGACCATAGATATGGTCATTAACAAAATGATCGAAGCAAAGTTCAGAAATAAACCTGACAATGAGGAATGACGGCACGGAGAGCGTATGGCAAAGAAAAAAGACGATAAAACACTACTCATAGAAGCAATGGCAAATGTTGAGAACGGCGTTTTTGAACAGGTGGATCCGGGTCTTTTCGAGGACCAGGCCCTGGCCGGAGCTTTCAACAATATGGTGAAGGGCGTTGTGGAGCGCAACAACAAGCACCTTGAGAGCATCAACGAATCCATGGGCAAGATAGGAAACGGCTTCTGGATCAAGATCCTTTTTGAGCTCATCATGAAGCAGCAGAGGATCGTTGACGATATCCAGGCCCTGAATAAGAAGTTCTCCGAGAGGACCGATATGAGCCGCAAGGAGGACATAGACGCCCTTAGCCTTATCAGGCAGTTTGAAAACAGCATCGTTCCGTGCATCGACGGTATCAACGAGATCATCAGCTCCATCGCCAACGACGACGAGCTGAGGGCTCTTGCCAACAACAAGCTGGCGAGGTTCCACAGGCTCCTGGTGTTCAACAGCAAGGCGCTCATGCTGATGCTGATGCAGGTAGGAGACGCTGTAAACGCCATCAAGGATACCTACGAGATCGACAAATCCATGGGTGAGCTTGCGTCCCCGCTGATACAGGATATCAGCGACCTTACCGAATCCTGCAACAGGATGTCTGTCGAGTGTTTCAACGCCGGCCACCATATGTATGAGATCTCAAGGATAGTGGACGATTCCCGCAACGACATGTTCCGGTACAATTCAAAACTGGATCATGCGGGATCCATAGAGGTCTTTAAGGTGGACCACATAGTCCTTACCTGGCGCCTTTACAACCACATTCAGGAATATGAGGTGCTGAAGAGAAGCCAGGTGGATAATCCGGAGTCCTGCAAGCTGGGCCTGTGGCTCAGGATACAGTCCCCGGAATGGATCCGGGAACTGCCGGAGTACAAGAAGGTGTTTGACGCCCACGAGGCGCTGCACGAGGTGGCAGTCCGCTGCTACGACGCAAAGGAACGATATGATATCGATCAGGCCATGGCTGAATTTGAGCTGGCGCTGACAAAACTCGATCCTCTTCTTGCCGCACTCGACGAGCTTAGCGCTGCGGTAGGGAAGAAAAAAGGGTGATCCTGATTCTTAAAGCTTATACGGGGAGAGACTATGTCTGATCTTTTCGGATACGAATATGACGATCTTCTTGTCGGCTTTGTAGTTGGAGAGCTGCAAAAGATCATATATGCTTTTTCCAATATCAAGACTTCTGTATGCGATCTGGACGGAAACGTGATCATAGGCGACAGCAGGGACAACCTTACGGGGAATCCTTTCTGCGACGAGCATATCAGGAAGAGCGAGCTTGGAGCTGAGATGTGCAGGGCCTGCAAGCATTTTTCCCTTGAGCACTCGGACAAGATAGGCGGTGCGGTGATCAACTATTGCCACGCCGGCCTTGTTGTGCTTTCCGCCCCCATAGTCCTGAACGGCAAGACGGTGGCTTCCGTCAGCAGCGAAGGCGTCCTGACCGAAAAGCTTTCCGTCAATTCCATCAGGAAAACAGCCTCTCTGTTCGGGATAGACGAGGTGGCGCTCTGGGAGGCCGCCGACCGCATCAAGCGTTTCTCAAAAGAGCAGATCCGGCTTATGGCGGAAGAGGTGGTAACATCGGCCCTCATCTTTTCAAGCATGATGAGCACCCGCTTTAAGTCTCTTGAAGGCGAGCGGGAGCTTAAGCACGCCAACAGCGTAAAATCCGACTTCCTGGCCAATATGTCCCACGAGATCCGCACCCCCATGAACGCCATCATAGGTATGTCGGAGCTGGCGCTAAGAGAGGATATGCCGGACAGCGTCCGGGAGTACATCGGACAGATCCAGAGCTCCGGAAGAGCGCTTCTTGCGATAATCAACGATATCCTGGACTACTCCAAGGTGGAAGCCGGAAAGATGGAGCTTGTGGAGGACAACTACGAGCCTTTGAGCGTTATCCACGATATAGTTTCCATTGTTTCCACAAGGATCGGCGGGAAGGATCTTGAGCTTTTGCTCGACATCTCCCCCGATGTTCCAAAGGTCCTGTACGGCGATGCCT
>JAGDCQ010000189.1 GCA_017958465.1 Lachnospiraceae bacterium | reverse complement strand
GGTCTTTTCGGCTGTGAGACTGTCTTTTTCAGCTGCAAGACCGGCCTTTTCTGCGGCAAGCTGATCTTTCTCTGATGTGAGAGCAGTTTTTTCGGCAGTAAGCTGCTCGATCTTTGTCTTTAATTCTTCGTTTTCGGAAACAACAGCTTCGTGCTCCTCCTTACTGATACCGCAACCGGAAAGCAATACAGCGGTGAAGATGATCAATGCAAAAACCTTAATTTTGCTCATAAATAATACTCCTTCTGTGGTCCGTTGAAATCTTTTTTGATGAACCACGCCGCCCATTATACTACGTCGATATCAATTTAACAATCATTTTTTTGACCCGTGAACCCGCCCCTGCGAAGTGGATGGACATGGGCATACTTACTAACGGCTCCGCGACTAAGGTTCTTCCGGCGCCTCGCTTAACGGGGCCTTAGCAGCATAGCTGCACGGCCCCTACTCGGCTTGGAACAACCTAAGTGCTACGCCTAGTCGTAAGCACACCCATGTCCACCATTCTCCGGGGCTGACTCGCCGGGTTACCGACTGCATTGGGATCGTTGATGTTTGCCTTGCACCCCGCGGGATGGCAGAAGAAAGATCAGTTACAGCCAGCAAAACCTTGTTTTTGAGTTTATGGAGGTTTTTCTTGCGGCCCGGGGACATTTTTAAACTGTGAAGGAGGTTATTTTTGAATGACCCACTGGCAAAAAGCGAAAAAACGAGGATTTGCCAGTGTGGCTTGACGGGCGCAAAATGGGGATGCACTGGCAAAAAGTGAAAAAACGAGGATTTGCCAGTGTGACTTGACGGGCGCAAAATGGGGACGCACTGGCAAAAGGCAAAAAAACGAGGATTTGCCAGTGTGACTTGACGGGCGCAAAATGGGGATGCACTGGCAAAAGGCAAAAAAACGAAGAATTGCCAGTGTACCCCCGAAGAATGAGACTAAGAGTGCACTGGCAAAACCGAGAAAACTGAAGAAATGCCAGTGCGCCTCGAAGAATGAGGCTAAGAGTGGCACTGGCAAAACCGAGAAAACTGAAGAAATGCCAGTGCGCCTCGAAGAATGAGGCTAAGAGTGGCACTGGCAAAATCGAGAAAACTGAAGAAATGCCAGTGCATTCCGGAGAAACAGGCAAGGAACAACACTGGCAAAACCGAGAAAACTGAGGAAATGCCAGTGCACCCCGAGAAACAAGCAAAGAGTGACACTGGCAAAACGAAAAAAACTTGAGATTTGCCAGTGAACCCGGCTAAGTCCCTTGCTAATGTTTACTTTAGGCGGGGTTTGTGATATCTTTTGATTGAAAAGGAAAGTGTTTCAGGAGGGGATATGAAAGAAATACAAGCGATCTCATTATGTTCGGGTGGCGGAAAAGGTGCTTTCCAGGTGGGTGTTATGAAGGCACTTGACGAGCAGGGCATCCTGCAGAAGGTAGGTACCTTTGTCGGGACTTCCGTTGGCGCGCTCAACGCGTTTATGTATGCCATCGGTGATGTCGAACTCACTGAGTTTGTGTGGAAAAACCTGGTTTCGCCGTCCACCATGCTAAAGACCATTGAACTTCAAAAGCGGCCCTGCATCTCCAGGGATTCGCTCCTGAAGATCATCGATTATGTGGGGATCGACAGGTTCAGACGCGTGAACGCGGACGTTTATGCCTATGCCTATAACACACAGATCAGGAAGTCAGTCCCCTTTTTGCTGAACGACCAGCCGGACGACCGCCTGCGCGACATATTACTTGCAACATCGGCAATACCGATGGTCTACAGCCCGGTGACCATCGATGGGGTGAAGTATATCGACGGCGGTGTTACGCCGGAGGGCGACTGCCCCCTTTCCATCGTGCGGGATCTGGGGCTTAAAAATGTCCTTCTTGTCCCGCTGGATGCCGGATTCAACCCTGCTGCGGTTTCAACACATAACAGCCTCAAGACCCTTGACCTTAACAAAGAGTATCCGAAGCTTGAGATAGAGATAATAAAACCTTCAAGATACAACGGCGGCATGATCGGAATTGTGGATTTTGACCGGAAGCACCTGGCTGCAAGGATCCGCCAGGGATATCTGGATGCAAAGAAATGCCTGGAGGAAAAAGAATACACCGTGACCGGTGCAGAGGAGGCTGACAGGCAGGAAGCCGGCGGCACAGGGACTGTAAGGGATGCGTGCCGCAGATCAAAAAAGAAAAACAGGCTTACGCCCGCGGGCACAGTAAGATCTATAAAGAAACTGGCGGGTGAGCTGATAAAGAATTCATCAGACTTCGAGGATTTTATCGGCCTTAGCCAGTTCAAGAACATAAATGCCAAAACTCCGACGCTGGGAGGACATGTGTTTTACCGGAATATTTTCGAGTGTGATGGCTGGCGTATACAAAGACATCTCGTTTTTCCGCTCCGGATGCATATACGCATCCTGGACGACAGGGATGTGCGCCGGGCTTGGACCATGAACCCGGCGGAAGTGCTGAAAAATCTGACGTTCTTCAAGAAGATCAAACGTTGATCCCCCTGCCACGTGGACGTTTCTCCGGTAGGTTTTCCTGCCACGGGGACGGTTCTTCCCTCCGGCATCCTTCAGATATAATCCGTTGTGTGCGCAGGCGGAATATGGTATATTAGAATACGTAATGAGCCGCGGCTGCTTGCCGCGATCCTTCAAATAAGGAGGCAGAAAATGAACGAAAACATGTTCAAACGCAACGAACTTCTTGCCAAAAAGGTTATAGGAGGCCTTGAGTCGAGAAATATGAAAGGCTATTATGCCGCCAACAAAGAAGAGGCGCTGCAGCTTGCCCTCGGCCTGATCCCCAAGGGGTCATCCATATCCATGGGCGGAGCGATGTCTGCGCACGAGATAGGGCTTGTGGAGGCGTTAAAACAGGGTGAATACAACTTCCTTGACAGGGACAAGGCAACGGATAAGAGGGCGGCCATGCTGGAGGCCTACGATGCGGACTTCTTCCTTACCAGCGCAAACGCCATAACGGACGACGGCGTCATGGTAAACATAGACGGCAACGCCAACCGCGTTTCCGCCATAGCCCAGGGGCCAAAGCACGTCATTGCGATAGTAGGGATGAACAAGGTCTGTCCGGATATCGATGCTGCCATGAAGAGGGCAAGGAGCGTTGCCGCACCTGCCAACGCCCAGCGCTTCGGGCTTTCCACGCCCTGCGCAAAAACCGGCGCATGCTTTAACTGCAAGTCTCCGGATACCATCTGCTGTCAGTTCCTGATCACGCGGTTCTCGCGCCACGCAGGGCGCATCCACGTCATACTTGTAAATGACACGCTTGGTTTTTGAGCAAAAGTGCAACAGGAAAGGCAAATTGCTAAATGCAACCGATGGATACGGCAGAAGACCGCAACAACAGAATAAATGACGATAAGGAGCCCGCGGACAGTGTTTTCGCGGGCCCCTTCAAAGAGATATGGATCGGCGGGATCAGGTTCAGGTCCAATGTGCTGATGGCCCCGCTTGCCGGCTACACCTGCTTTCCTTTCAGGCTGATGGCGGAAAGCCTCGGGGCCGGGAGCGCCTACACCGAGATGGTGAGTGCAAACGCCCTGAAATACAATGACCGCGCCACTGCCAGGCTGCTTTACACGGACAGCCGCGAGAAGCTGAAGTGTGTCCAGCTCCTTGGCGGGATCCCGTCCTTCTTCGAGAGAGCCGCCAAAAGCCGGCAGCTTGAGGATTTCGACATAATCGACATAAATATGGGGTGCCCGGTGCCAAACGTTGTGAAATCCGGGGAAGGCTGCGCTTTGATGGAGGACATCCCCCGGGCCGCAAAGATCATCGAAGCCTGCAAGAGGAGCGGAAAGGTAGTCTCCGTTAAGTGCCGCCTCGGGATGAACCGCTCAAAGATCGTTATCGAGGAGTTTGCCAGGATGTGCGAAGCCTCCGGGGCGGACATGATCACGGTGCACGGCAGGACAAGGAACATGATGTATGACGGCGAGCCGCTGTACGAGTACATCCGGCTTGCAAAACAGTCGGTGGGGATCCCGGTTTTTGCAAACGGAGGGATCGATTCGAAGGCAAAAGCCCTTGAAACCCTTGAAAAAACGGGCGCCGACGGCGTTATGCTGGCAAGGTACGGCTTTGAAAATCCGCTGATCTTTGCGGAGCTGACAGGCACGCCCTGCAGCGAAACAAAACTGAGCCTGATCCTTGGGCAGCTCGATATCGCGCTCGAGTGCTTTGACGAGCTGTCGGCGCTGCTTTATGTGAGAAAGCTGGCGTCATATTTCATGAAGAAGCTGCCGGGGACAAAGCAATACAAGATGGACCTCTACAGGTGCGGGAGCGCAAAGGAGCTTAAGGCCCTGCTCTGTGAGATATTTAAAGAAGCCTGAGACAGGCTTTGCGGGGATATTTTTGAGAAACCGGCAAGCCGACCGATGACAGGGCGGCAAGCTGACAAACCGGCAAGCCGACCGATGACAGGGCGGCAAGTCGGCAAGGTGGGAGCAAAAAGGAGCATATCAAATGTTGGAACAAGACCTGTTTGAAATAGAAGACGGGGTGCTTAAAGCCTACAACGGTGAGGCACCGGACGTCGTGATCCCTGAGGGAGTGACGGCCATAGGAGAGGACGCCTTCAAGGGAAAGGCCTGGCTTAAGAGCGTTGTACTGCCGCAGTCCCTGAAAACCATCGGCCCGTCTGCCTTCAAGGGCTGCAGGAGGATGAGAACGCCCGTTTTCCCGGAGAGCCTTTGCGAAGTCGGTGAATATGCCTTCAACCGTTGCCACGACATTGAAGAGCTGGTTTTTCCGGCGTCTGTTACAAAAGTGGGCAGCTACGCCTTTTTATACTGCGACGGCCTGAAAAAGGTCGTGCTCGAGGGGCCAACGTCCCTTGGCAGAGCCACTTTCTCGCACAATCTTGCGCTTCGCGAGATCGCGCTTAACCGGGATATAGATGACAGCAACTTCAACGACGAAGTTTTCGAAGGCTGCGTCTGCCTTGAAAAGATATCGCTTTCGGGTGAGGTTTACGAGATCACCAACCTCATAGAAGCCATGGCTTCGGACTCTTCCTACCCGAAGGTCATCCGGTCCATCGCAAGGAGCGTTTTCCACTCCCTGCGGATAGAGGACAGAGTTCTTGAATCCTTCAATATCAATCTTAAATCAATAGTGCTGCCGGAAGGCATAAAAGCCATAGGTAAGGCCTGCTTTTTTGATAAAAAGGGCATAGAAAACATCACCCTTCCCATGTCCCTCACAGAGATACGTGCCAATGCCTTTCTTAACTGTACAGGGCTTGAAGAGATAGTTTTCCGGAATGAAAATGTTTCGCTGGATCCGAAAGCATTTCGAGGCTGTAACAACCTGAAAAGAGCAGTGATCGGCGGAAAAACGTTTTCACTTGAAGAAGTGCCGGAAAACCCCCTTGCAAGTCTTGTAAGGGATCAGGTCCTGGGCGATTTCTACATCTCCGGAAGGGAACTTGTGAGGTACCTTGGGGATGAGGAGCAGATCCGCATCCCGAATGAAGTAGAGATCATCGGTGAACGCTGCTTTGCGGGCAACGAGCGCCTGAAGGTCGTAACCTGCCCCGAAGGCCTTACAAAGATATGCGAGCAGGCTTTTGCAGGCTGCGTGGGGCTTACAACGGTTACGCTGTCCGATAAGCTGAAGAGGGTTGAAAGAGAGGCCTTTGCCGAGTGCAGGAAGCTGCAAAAGTGCAATATCCCGGCCTCCGTCGAATATATAGGGGAATATGCTTTTAGGCGCTGCAGCGCCCTGCCGGATATGTCCGAAAGGCTTGCAAACGCGCATGTGGACCCGTATGCCTTTTATAAGGCCCAAAACTATTCCGGCCGGGAACAGAGCCTTTGCAAGCCCACCGGTGAATCCTACGGGTTTACGGTGAAGGAAAACGTAAAGACCCTGCATCTTTCGGATTTGGACAGCATAGAAAGATATGCATATGCGGCCTGCGGGACTCTTGAGGAGATTGTTATAGATGCGCCCGGATGCGTTGTGGGCAGGGAGGCTTTTTCGCGCTGCCCCAACCTGAAAAAAGTCACTTTAAACGTTAAGGAACTGCGCGAAGGCGCCTTTTCCTATTGCAGAAACCTTGAGAGTGTCAGAATTTCGGGAGTTTCTGCGCTTCCTGCGGAGTGCTTTGCAGGGTGTTACGCGCTTTGCGATTTTTCGGCAGATGGGCTTACGGAGCTTGGAGCAAGGTGTTTTGATGAGTGCCTTGCTCTGGATTCTTTTGATCTTTCCGGGGTCGGATCCATCGGTGAGCGCGCTTTTGAACGGTGCGATTCGCTGATGAGCGTCTGCCTTGACAAGGTTTCTTGCGGCTTTCATGCCTTTGCGGACTGCGCGTCCCTTAAAAAGGTCACCTTCACGGAAAAGACAGAGTTTGCAAGCGGTGTCTTCATCGGCTGTACGCAGCTTGAAAGTATCGTATACAAAGGAACGGAGTATCATTTTAACAGCTTTCCTGACAGCCTCAACCACGCGGGGAACACGCTTCCCGGGCCGGTCAGGGAGGTTGTTGCCTCTGTTTACAAATGTTTTGAGATCATCGACAAAAAGATCCTTACCGGCTACACGCGTGACGCGTCCGTGGTCACTGTCCCGGAGGATATTGAAGAAATAGGGCAGGATGTTTTCAGGGACCACGTACGTCTCAAGGATATCAGGATACCTGCGTCTGTAAGGCTTTTTGGAAGTCATGCTTTTTCAAATACATGCTGGCTTGATGACATGCGGAAGAAAAACGTTTTTGTCATCGTAAACGGCGTGCTGCTGGACGGTGCCGCCTGCAG
>JAGDCQ010000188.1 GCA_017958465.1 Lachnospiraceae bacterium | reverse complement strand
TGGTGGGCAAACTGATAGGCGGAGCCCTTAGGTTGTTCCAAGCCGAGTAGGGACCGTGCGGTTAAACCGCTAAGGGCCCGTTAAGCGAGGCGCCGGAAGAACCTTAGTCGCGGAGCCGTTGTTTGCCCACCACCCTGCGGCGGTCGGCTTCCGGGGAGTACCACCGTTGTTTGCCCGCCACCCGGCGGCGCTCGGCTTCCGGAAACACCCCTCCATTTTCCCCTTGCAAGTAGAGGAGGGGCGCGCTATTATAATATAAACATTGGGGAAAAAACGCCGGGAGCCTGTGCGCCGCATCGCCACCTTTCCCGGACAGGTTACGAAAGGACAAAAACAATGAAACACGCAAAAACACTGATAATCACAGTCTTTATACTGGGCCTTCTGCTCACGGCCTGCGGGACCAAAAACTATGACTTTGTGATAATGGCGGGAAGCGACAACGGTTTTGTTGCAGCATCCCGGGAATACATCGCCATCGACGGGACAAACGTTGTCAAAATAAACAAGAGAACCTACGAAAAACTGACACTCGGGAACACATCCGTTTACGCCAATGCATCGCCGGAGCTCTTCTCCTTTGACGCAAACGCGACCACAAGCGATCCCGCCACCTGGACCATCACACAGAACGCATACAGCAAAACAGAATACGACGTTGCGGCCCTCGCGGACGACATCAAAGCAATGGGCGTCACCTACGTTGGCGATGTATACATAGTCGTAACGAAATTTGGCGATCACCGGATCATAGAGGTTTCAAACCTGAACGGGAGCGTTGTGCTCGACACCACATACGCGATCTTTGCAAAAGACGTTCTTCTCAACATGCCAAAAGGCCTGGATCTGCACGGTATCAGAGAAGTGCGGGTTAGGATCTGACAGGGACCGAAAGGAGAAAACACATGGCACGTGCTTATTTTGCGGGCGGCTGCTTTTGGTGCGTAACGCCCATATACAAGATCTACGGGGTGGACAAAGTTGTCTGCGGATACTCCGGCGGCGACGAAGAAAACCCGGCTTATGAAGACGTAAAAGCCCAGAAAACAGGGCATCGCGAGACCATCATGCTTGAATACGACCCGGCCCGGGTGCAGTATCAAAAGCTTCTTGAGATATTCCTCGCAAACGTAGATCCCTTCGACGGAGAAGGGCAGTTTATAGACAAAGGCTTCTCCTATACGCTTGCAATTTACTACACAAACGAAGAAGAAAAAAAGCTTGCCACAGAGCGGGTAAAGCAGCTTGAAGATGAGGCCGGAAAGCCGGTGCACATTGCGATAGAGCCCTTCAAGAGCTTCTTTGAGGCAGAAGAATACCATCAGGACTACTACCTTAAAAACCCCGAAGCCTTCGAAAAAGAGCTGAAAGAATCCGGCAGGAAGCCCTGACCGCCTGCCCAAAAACCTTTAAAAAACCATATAAAACGCTTACAAAACCCCTACAATCTTGCGGTTTCACTTGACTTTGAGGGGTTGTTCGGTTACAATACATAGAAGTTTAAAAACACAAAAGCGAAAGACTTAAGAACGAAGAGGAAACAAGTATGTACGAAAAAGTCTCCACCGATATGAATTTTAAGGATCGTGAACGGGAAGTGCTTCAGTTTTGGAAAGAGAACGACATTTTCCGCAAATCCATGAAGCAGCGCGAAGGCTGCCCGACCTACACATTCTACGACGGGCCGCCCACAGCCAACGGCAAGCCCCATATAGGCCACGTGCTCACACGTGTCATCAAGGATATGATCCCGCGTTACAGGACCATGAAAGGATATATGGTTCCCCGTAAGGCGGGCTGGGATACTCACGGCCTCCCGGTGGAACTGGAAGTTGAAAAGCTTCTCGGCATCGACGGAAAGGACCAGATCGAGGCTTACGGCCTTGATCCCTTCATCACAAAGTGTAAGGAATCCGTCTGGAAATACAAAGGGATGTGGGAGGACTTCTCCGGCACAGTAGGCTTCTGGGCCGATATGGACAACCCTTATGTTACCTATCACGACGATTATATCGAGTCCGAGTGGTGGGCTCTTAAAGAGATCTGGGACAAAAAGCTCCTCTACAAGGGCTTTAAGATCGTTCCCTACTGCCCTCGCTGCGGCACCCCGCTTTCATCACACGAGGTGGCACAGGGCTACAAGACCTTAAAAGAGCGCACTGCTGTTGTTCGTTTTAAGATAAAAGGCGAGGATGCTTACTTCCTTGCTTGGACCACAACCCCCTGGACACTTGCTTCAAACATCGCTCTCTGCGTGAACCCGGAAGAAACCTATGCCCGCGTAAAGGCTGCCGACGGCTATACATACATAATGGCCAAGGCCCTGCTTGACACCGTTCTTGGTGCTATCGAGCGTCCCGAAGGCACTCCCGCATATGAGATCCTTTCGGAATGCACAGGTAAGGACCTGGAATACAAGGAATACGAACCCCTTTATCAGTGCGCTGCAGATGTGGTTGAAAAGCAGCACAAAAAGGCGTTCTTCGTATATTGCGACGACTATGTAACCATGCAGGATGGTACCGGTATCGTTCATATCGCACCGGCATTTGGTGAAGACGATGCGAGAGTAGGCCGCAAGTACGACGCACCTTTCGTACAGATGGTAGACGATCACGGCGTTATGAAGCCCGAAACTCCTTTCGCAGGCATGCGTTGCAAGCCTACCCAGAAGGAGATAGATGCGGGCGCTATC
>JAGDCQ010000187.1 GCA_017958465.1 Lachnospiraceae bacterium | reverse complement strand
GAGCAGGCCCTTCACTACAGGGTTTAAGGCATCCAGGGCTATATCTCTTGCCTGGTCGCCGATAGCACCGATAACGGCTGTTTTTATGACAGTATCGCCCGCAAAAGATGCCACTTCTCCGTCAGGCATCAAAATGCCTTCATAGAACTCCATATCAGCCGGTATATACCTGTTCATGACTACGGAATAAGTATCCGCATAGATATCATGTGTGCAGAGGAAATAGCTTTGATGCTCAAAGTATCCGAAGGTTTCATAGCGTTCGTTCCCGTTATCGTCACAGATCAGGGCACAGGACGAACTTGCGGCTTTAAGCCTCTCGAAGTCATTTTTGCCTATGTACAGGCTCTCCGTTATTACGATCAGTTTTCCTTCTACGTTGTCAGGCTGTCCATCGAAAAACTGCGCGCCATAAGCCTCATCAAGTCTGTCGAGCTGCTCTTTTGTAGGCGCTGTCCCGGCGTTAATGGAAACAGTGGTGATCGGCTCGAAAGGCTTTCTTTCAGTCGAAGATTCGAAATAAACCTTTATCGGACACAGATCAAGCTTACCGAAGTTGATCTCTTCGGATGAATACAGATGCCTGTCGCGGTTTCCGCTGTAGAACGTATCCTTGTACTCCGCCTCAACACGCATAGTAGTCCCGTTAGAGCAGAGCACGGTAAAATATGCCTTATCGACTCTGTCGCCGGTTACCATGGCATTTACCACAAACTTTGACCCTTTTGTCCAGGTGTAGGTCTTTGGAAGTTCCTTCCCGTTCTCGGTAAAGTAAATGTCGACAACGGAAGTTCCCTCCGGATCATATATAACGGTGGCAGCATCCGTCGTGTAACCGTTGCTCCTTGCCTTTATGGAATGTGTACTCTTATACCCCGGGATAGTCAGAAGCTGCACTCCAAGCTCAAAGGCGCCATTGAGCCCTGCCTCGGCAGAACCTATGACTGTTTCACCGTCAAGGATGAACACTTTTGCAAATGGAGACGCAGTTCCGCTTACGTTAAGGTAACCGTCAGCCGTTGAAGAACGGGTCGAAAGAGTGACAGGCACACCATAGATCATGGTCTCGCCGATAGTCACGTTCTTCTTTACTTCACCGTCGATAGTTACATCCGCGGCCACGCGCACCATCATATCGCGGTCCGAGAAGCAGTCGAGGATCAGCGAGAAATCGGCCGGACCGTTGGCCGGGGCTTCAAGCTCTATGAGCCTTCCGACATCGTAAAAGCTCTCAGCGGAGCTTACAATCGATGCCTTCACGGTTTTTTTGTTTATGACAAGGGATCTGTCCTTATATCCGGCAGTCAGAATGGTATTGTTTTCCGACGAACCAAGCCCGTAGCCATAGGCCCTGACAGCGTTTATCACAAGGTCTCCGGCGGTTTCCATATGCCCCGTCACCTTTATTGTTTTTGAGTCGCCGTTGGTTACGGCAACAGCAGACATATAAGATAACGGGCCAAGGTCCGACTGCACGTGGAAGGCAGACTCTACCGTTTCGAGGTCCACTACTTTTCCTGCGCCTGCAACGCATGTGAGCTCCGTTGCTCCGGGGATCTGCTCCGCAGCTTCTTCCCTGCTGAGCGATGTGTACTCCGGCGAAGGGTCCATGTAAACAAGAACAGAATACTGCTTTTCCTCTTCCGGCACTGAAATGAGTTCATATGCCTTTCTTGTAGTGCTGACGGTCTCAAAAGCCAGCCCGTTTTCATCATAAAACAGAAAATGCGGGTAACCAAAGCCTTGGGATGAAGTGACCTCCGCTTTTAAGAGCGCCGTTTTTTCACAGGTCAGGACTGCCGTTCCGCCTTTAGAGACACTTATCTCTTCCTCCGCAATGAACTGATCGGAAATGTAGACCTTGTAGCTGTCGGATCCGCTGCTTCCCGCGTTCGGGTAAAACGCGAGCGTATTGCCGTTTTCAAGTCTGAAATACCCGTCCGTTACCGCACGGTTTCCATCGGTGACGCGAATACTGCCGTCCAGCAATCCGCTTGCCACTGCAGCGTTTACTTCATCGGCTGCGCCTGTTACGCTCAAGAACAGTTCCGGCTGCGTTCCCTTGAGGGTTATATCATAGTTCACTTTTCCGGTTTTCAGCTGTTCCTCTCCTACCTCTCCGGCAAAGGACTCTGCGCCTTTCGAGGCATAGATATCCACAGCTTTCTCGGTCGTTACATCATAAAAGGAATAACGCCCGTTTTTGTCGGTCTTGGTGCTTAAAGTCCGGCCCTCGGCCGTGGAGCAGGATACTATGGCCCCTTCCGCAGGTGAACCGTTCGAAGTGCAAACAGTACCGTCGATATTCGCCTGAAGACTGTATTTATATATTGTCACTTCAGCGTATCCGTCTGCCGGAACATCGATCACGCATGCGTTTCCTTTTGAACGTTCCGGAAAATTGTAGTCCGCGCATGAAGTTTTGCCGGCAGCGCCGGGGTCAATATAAAGCGCTACTTTTTCGCAGGGCACAAGACAGGGTGAAATGCCGTAGCATACGGAAAGGTCCTCGCTGTAAACGATGACTGTGGCGCTTTCAAGCGGCCTGTATTCACCGTCAAGCTTTACGGAAACGTCGAGTTTTTTATTTCTTTGGGGAATATACTCCGAGGGATCGCCCTTGAAACCGCCGTCCGCCGGGTTTGAAACACAGATTGGGTAAGCGCCCGAAAACAGCGTGACATCCATTTCCGCAGTCCTGTTTACTATTGGGTCCCGATCGTAGAAAATGATATAGGGAACATAAAGCCCGCTTGTGATATTGCCTTCTACCACAAGCTCATCGGCCTCGAGTTTTATGATACCACTGCTTGTTGTAACTGACCTTTTCTGAGACCTTACATAAAACAGCCCCTCATTCGTGCAATCACGGAAATTCTCTTTGTAGGCTTCTACAAAGCCTTCAGGAGTGTTTCTCGCGTAAGGGAGCAGGTATATATACGGGGTGTTCGTCCCTCTTCCTCCAAGCAGCGAAAGGGGGATCGTTGCCGTGCCGGTAAAGATGTCCGCAGCGGAAACAAGTCTTCCGTCGCCAAGTGTGAAGTCGGCTATAGCTCCGCCATAATAGACGTTCAGTGCAGGCTCGTACTCGCCACCCGGTATAAACAGCGGCCCGTCGTTACCGGCACCGGATGTTTTTAATGCCGCCGGCATATTGCCAAGCACCAGCATCATACATAGCAAACCGGCCATCAGTTTCCGAAAAAGATCTTTTTTCATAGACGTCCCTCCCGTAAAAGCTTTGATTCAAGTGCATTATATTTTACCACATTCCGCCGTATTTGTCACTGTTTTCGCACCTGTAAGAAATCAAAAGGGACGGTTCCAAGTGACACAAACAGTGTCAAGCAGAACCGTCCCCGGTGGCAATTAAAATCTATGATTCAAACAGCATGGGAATGAATTTCTCCACATATCTGCTCCAGAACTCCATATTGTGGGTTCCTTCGCTTTCAAGATATGTATGCTCCACGCCCTGTTCGGTAAGGAATCTGTCCATTTCGCGGTTTTCCTTAAGCAAAAAATCCTCCGTGCCGCAGGCCATATAAATCTCAGGGATCTGCTTTCCTGCGGCTTTCAGCTTCTTTATGAGCACCTCCGGGTTGTTGTCGCTTTCCGCTAATCTTTCGGGATCTCCGAAACACTCGCGGTAATACTCGTAATTTGCTATCCCCGGGGCATCACCGGGCTTCATTTTTGCGACTCCGTTGTGAATATACGCGCCGGAAAGACCCACAGTTTTTCCGAAGACATCCGGATAAGCAAAAGCTGTGTGAATCGCACCGAAGCCGCCCATTGAAAGGCCCATGATATAAGTGTCTTCCTTGCCTTTTGCAAGGCCGAAGGTCTTTCTGACATAGTCCGGCAGCTCTTCCCCAAGAAATCTGCAGTAATCATGCCCTGTAGCCTTCCTGTCAAGCCAGAAGGAGTTTTCGCCGTTGGGGATCACCACAGCAAAATTATATTTCTCCGAAAGGTACTCCGGCACCCAGTTTCCCGCATCCCCGATATAACCGTGAAGCAGAAACAGCGTCTTTGTGGGCCTTTCGGTATATTTTGTTTTCGCACCCTCGAAGTTTTCCGGAAGGTACATTAAAAATGTTGTGTAGCGATCCAAGCATCGCGAGCGGAATCTGATAGTTAGGTTAGCCATTTTTATTCTCCGTTATTTAAATTTATCACGTGTCATTTGTTGTTATTGTTGGATCCGGGCTAAAAGATAAATCTCAACTGCGGGTATTTGTCCGGTAGATCCGCCATGTACCGGAAACACTTGTCCGGAGTTGACATCATGTCGTTTTCACTGCATATCTGCTTAAACACCTTGGTCAGTTCTTCTGCATTCGGGCTCGGAAGCTCGTAGGCGTTGCCGTATTGCTTTATGTAACGTTCTTTCAGTCCAGGGAAATGCTTGTCGAGTGCCGCATAATAGTACTCCCTGTCTCCGTCGCGAAGGGTCAGCCCCATGCCGAAATCTATCACGCCCTTTACGCCTGTCCGCACGCACTCATTAAGAATTGCAGTGATGTTTTCCACGGTATCGTTGATAAACGGCAGGATCGGCGTAAGCCAGACAACCGTTGGAATCCCCCTCTCCTGCATCTGCTCGAGCACTTCTATCCTGCGCTTCGTGTTGCAGACATTCGGCTCTATGATCTTGCAAAGATCGTCGTCATAGGTGGTAAGTGTCATCTGCACCACGCATTTTGCTTCTTTGTTGATCTCATCGAGCAGGTCTATGTCTCTTAATATCCTGTCGGATTTAGTCTGTATCGCAAGCCCAAAGCCGTTTTTTAAGATTATCTCAAGGCATTTTCTCGTCAGGCCCAGTTCTTCCTCACAATGCATGTACGGATCGGACATTGCTCCGGTGCCGATCATGCACTTCTTCCGCTTTGACTTGAGCGCCATTTCAAGCAGCTCCGGTGCATTCTGCTTAACCT
Source organism: Lachnospiraceae bacterium (assembly GCA_017958465.1). Classification (GTDB taxonomy): domain Bacteria; phylum Bacillota; class Clostridia; order Lachnospirales; family Lachnospiraceae; genus SZUA-448. The sequence goes on along the minus strand of JAGDCQ010000187.1, from coordinate 488 downwards.
CGATATCCTCGAAAGGATGCGTAAACCGATAGCACAGGCTCCTGCTGTCGCAGTAAATACAGCCATGCGTACACCCGCGGTAGATGTTCATCCCCACGTGCCCGCCGCTGCCTGAAAGTATGCTCTTTGCATCGATGAAATGCATATGATATCGGATTCCTTTCTTGTGATTTAAGATAATGGCTGATGCTTTTATGATGCTATTTTACACTTTTACGACGGAATAGCTAAAAACCTGCCCCAAGGGACTGGTTTTTCGTTCACTTGCTGTTTGAATGTCACCTGGTATTTACCCATGCCTGCACGAGATAAAGCGGCACATTTGTGAGCCACTCCTGTTCCTTATATCCAGCCATGGAGAATCTTACAGGTTGCAAACTGTTATCGTTATCATAAATCGTCTTTAAGCTCTTTGATCTCAGGTTCTCCTCAGCCTTTACCTCGATCGGATATAATTCATCTTCCTGAAGCAGAAAATCAAGTTCAAG
>JAGDCQ010000186.1 GCA_017958465.1 Lachnospiraceae bacterium | reverse complement strand
TTCGAAGGACATGAGAGCGCGGTCCCCGTGATATCTGCCCTGGCTTGCAAAGCAATAGGAGCAGTTCAGGTTGCAGGTGTGCGCGATATGAAGGCAAAGGGCCTTCACAACCCCGGCAGAGCGCTCTTTGAGCACTCCCGCCTTCTGCTCGAAGGTGTCAGGAGTATAGAGCTTTCCTTCTGCAACAAGGTCTTTAACATCTTCGATGCAAAGCTTTACATCTTCCTCTGTAACGTCCTCGCGGTCGCCGTATTTCGCCATTATCGCCGAAACGACCTCGTCTTCCGGCTTCCCGTACATCTCGATGATGTCGTAAGCCACGTCATCCACGGAGTGCACCGACCCCGAGCAGGTATCTATGACTATGTTGTATCCGTTCAGTTTGTATTGATGGACCATATCTGTATTTCTCCAAATCTGTTTATCAAAAGCGTAAAACGCCGCTTCATCCGGTGAAAAGAAAACGAGTAGGGAACAGCCCTACCCGCTACCGTCAAATGTAATTCAACAGGATTATTTTGTTTTCTTTGTATTCTCACATTTCTGGTTTGCAACACCGCAGCTTGTCTTGCAAGCGGACTGGCAAGATGTCTGGCACTCGCCACAGCCACCGTTCTTAGCGGTCTCGCAGAGATTCTTTGTTTTTAAGGTCTTGATCCTTTCCATTAAAGCGTACCTCCTTCAGTTCATTGAAAAAAGGATACCACAGAAAATCGGTAAAGTCAAGGGCGCTCATTTTTTTTGTTTTTGAAATCCCATTTAAGCAACGGAGAAATGGGCTTGTAGATTATCATGGTGATAAGCGCGCAGGCAACACCCTTTGCAAGTGTGAAGGGCATATTGAAAACGAAGAGGCACTGAAGGACGCTCTTCATTGAAGGGAGGATAGCCTGGTACTGCGCGAGCACTACTTCTTCCTTCATGAACTGATAATAAAAAGGGTAAACGATAAAATGGTTGATGGGCACCGAGAGCAGAGCCATTGCCACTGCACCTGCGAAAGCGCCGATGATCGCGTTCTTCTTGTTCTTTTTCCTGATGTAGAAAAGCCCCGCTACGCCGGCAAAAACGGCACCAAGAAGGAAGTTGGAGAGGGGTCCGACAAAGCCGCTGGAAGAAGCGGTGAGGTAGTGGATCAGGTTCTTGAGGAACTCAATGATGATACCTACCACAGGTCCGTAAGCGAAAGAGCCTACAAGTGCAGGAAGGTCCGACGCATCGAACTTGATAAATGAGGGAATGAGGAAAGGCATGGGTATCTGCACAAATTGCAGTACCACAGCCACTGCTGTGAGCAGTCCGGCTCCCGTGATCACGTACACGGGGAACTTGGTCTTTTGTTGTGTTTGTGTTGTTTGATCCATATTGATCTCCTTTCTGCTTTCCGGCCGGGGACAAAAAAACCCCCTGAGCCTATGCTTCGGGGGTTGATAACGTATAACGTTCTCACTCTTCTTTCATCCAGACTATACTGTCGGTACCGGAATCCAACCGGTTCAGCTGCTTGGCAGCTCGCGGACTATACCGCCGGTGGGGACTTGCACCCCGCCCTGAAGATTTATTTCGTGTGCTACATTACACTTATGCTTTTCGTTTGTCAAGTATAAATTTTTATTTTTTCGGGTTTTCCACAAAGTTCTCGGGATGCTTGGCTTTTTCAATGGTTCCGTCGGCCAGTTCCGCGTTAAAGCACATACCGGTCTTAATTCTTTCTATAACGGAATGGACGGATGAAGGCTTGTCGAAATAATAGCCCTGGCATTTATCGCATCCGGCGTCGCGGAGGAATTCCATCTGCTCGGCTGTCTCCACGCCCTCAACCACAGCCTCAACCTCAAGGAGTTTCGCCATGTTGAGGAGCTGGCCGAGGATGACTCTTGCCTTCTTGGATTCCTTAAACCTTCTAAGGAAGATCATATCAAACTTTATAAGGTCAAAGTCGAAGTCCGCAAGGGCGTTAAGGGATGAGTAACCGCTCCCGAAATCGTCCATCCAGACCTTAAAGCCTGCTTCGTGGAAACGGGCTATCTGCACCTTAAGGAAGTCTGCATCCGCGCTTACAAAGCTTTCTGTTATCTCTATCGTCAGCATATTCCTGTCTATGCGGGCCTTGTCCATACGTTTGCAGATCTCCTTGACCATATCACAGGATCTGAAATCGTATCTGGAAAGGTTGACGGACACAGGCACAGGCTTGATGCCTTCGGCCTTCTTTGTCGCAAAGTCCTCAAGGACCCTGTCGACCATATAAAGATCCAGCTTGTAGATAAGCTTGGCTTCTTCAAGGACAGGGATAAAATCCAGGGGCGAGATGATCCCGCGCTCGGGGTCGATCCAGCGGCAAAGCGCCTCTTCGTCGGTAACGTTCCCTGTCTGCGAGCGCATGATGGGCTGGTAGAAGGCTCTTATCCACTTCTCGCTCAGCGCTTTTTCAAGGTTGCTGAGGACATAATCACGGGTGAGGGTCTCTTTGCGCAGCGCCATATCGTAATGGGTGTACTTTGAAACGTGGGCGCTCCTGTCACGGTCGCAGGCCATCTTCGCGCGGTCGTAGGCCATAGAAGCGTCAACAGTGTCGTACTTATCGGTATAGATACCGACTCTGACAGGCAGGGACCTGCCGTCGTTCACCTTTTCTATCTCGGAAAAGATCTCGTCTATCTCTTTTTCCACGTCGTCGCTCTCAGAGTAGGCCACAAAGTGATCCTGCCCGAGACGGCCGCAGAAATCGGAGGTATAGTGGTTCTTCAGGACTATGGAAACTTCACGGATAAGCTTGTCACCCTCGGAATACCCGTACTTCCCGTTGAAGGACTTCATACC
>JAGDCQ010000185.1 GCA_017958465.1 Lachnospiraceae bacterium | reverse complement strand
GCTTTCTTCTTAACCTTGTCAAAGTTGATGCCGGCACCGTCATCCCTAACTTCGATGACAACGTTGTTGCCTTCCTGATAAGCGTTAAGGAAAATGGAACCAACCTCTTCCTTACCTGCCGCGATACGGTCTTCGTTCTTCTCAAGGCCGTGGTCAGCGGAGTTGCGGAGCAGGTGCTGCAAGGGATCGCCGATCTCGTCTACTACTGTACGGTCGAGCTCTGTATCCTCACCTGTCATGTACAGTTCCATCTTCTTGTCCAGCTTCTTGGAAAGGTCGCGGATCATACGAGGGAACTTGTTTACTACGGATTCGATGGGAACCATTCGAACCTTCATAACCGACTGGTGGATCTCGGTGGTGATCCTCTCAAGGTATTCCATCTGCTCATTGAAGCCCTGCTGATTTGAAAGGTTTGATTCGGTAGCGCTGATGGAAACAAGTCCGTTCTTTGCGATGATAAGCTCGGATACGGAGTTCATAAGGTTGTCGAGCTTTTCGATATCTACGCGGACAGAGCGGCTGACAACGGGCTTCGAAGCTGTCTGGGGCTTCTGTGCGGCCTTTGCCTGGCCGTCGCCTGCAGCGGGAGCGGCAGCCTTTGCGGGTGTGCCTGCCTCTTCCTTCTTGGTTTCTTCGCCGGCTTCTTCGGACTTCTCAACCTTAAGTTCGCCGATCTCTACGCTTTCGATCTCGGAAACGTTTAAGATAGCTTCCTTGATCTTATCCATGGACTCTGCAGTAACTATGCATACAGAGAATTCGAAATCAAATTTATCGTCTTCGATATCCTGAGCGTCGGGCGAGGACTTGATAACGTCGCCGAGGGGCTCGAGGTTCTTGAATACAAGGAACGCTCTCGGTCCTTTAAGGACGCAGGATTCAGCAATGTGAACAGTTGCTCCGAACACGTTCTTGCCCATTTCGCCGGCTTTTTCGATAGCTTTAAGCTCGTGCTCGGCAAATTTGAGCTCTTTATATTTAGGGGCATTGTCAGCTTCTTTTTCAGTCTCTGTGGCTTCTGCCTCAGCCTCTGCAGCAGCTGCTGCGGCCTTCTTTGAACCCTTCTTGCCCTTTGCGGGAGCCTTTGCTTCTTTCTTGGGCTCGGCTGCGGGAGCGGGTGCCTCTCCGGATTCTGCAGCGGTAATAAACCCGCTCAGGATGTCGGGAAGCTTCTCGTTTGAAGGCGTGCCTTCGTCAGATGTGTTGACAACATTGTCAAGGAAAAGCTGGAGTTCGTCCATACCCTGGAAGAGGATATCGATCATCTCGGCTGTTACCTTGATCTTTCCGTTACGGACTTCCGAGAAAACATCTTCCATGGTGTGGGTAAGATGCTGCATAGCTTTGAAGCCCATGGTGCCTGCCATACCCTTTAAGGAGTGTGCGGCACGGAAGATTTCATTGATGCAATCCGGATTGTCAGGCTCTTTCTCGAGGATGAGAATCTGATCGTTCATAACCTGAAGGTGTTCTTTGGTTTCTTCGATGAAAATCTCTAGATATTGGCTTACATCCATTTTAGTGTACCCCTACTATTTTAGTGATGGTTTCTGCTACCCGGTCGAGCGGAACAACTTCATCGCAAAGGCCTACCTCGGCAATTACTTTCGGCATGCCGTAAACGGTGCAGGTTGCTTCCGTTTGAGAAATGACGTAAATGTTCTTTTTCTCGTTGAGCTGGTTGATACCAAGGGTTCCGTCGGCGCCCATACCCGTGAGGACAACACATGTGATCTCGTCGAAGTCTGAATCGAGAAGAGATTCATACATGATATCCGCGCAGGGCTTAAGTCCGTTCCTTGCAGGCTCCTGCTTTTCCGTTATGCAGTAAGCGGATCCGGCTTTTTCGATCCTGAGCTGCATACCGCCTTTTGCAATGTACACCTTGCCTTTTTCAAGCATCTTCCCGTCGGATGCCTCAACAACGTTCAGCATGCTGGTCTCGTCGAGACGCTGCGCAAGCGAAGCCGTAAAGCCTTCGGGCATATGCTGTACAATAACGACAGGCGCATTAAGGTTTCTCGGAAGAAAAGGAATGACCTGCTGGAGGGCTTTTGGCCCGCCTGTGGAGCTTGCTATGGCTACAAGCTTCTTGGATCCGGCTCCCTTCGGAACATGAGGCCTTCTCTTGGCCTTTCCGCTCTTAATGGACATTGAATTTCCTTCAAGCTTGCCATATACAGGTTCCTGCTGTGTGGGACCCGGCTTTTGCCCGCTCACGGTTTCTTCCGCGATCTCAAGCCCGCAGGCCGCACAGATGGTACGGAGTATCTTGACCTTAAAGGAATCGCCCTTTGCCTCAAGCATGCTGTCCGGCTTTGTAACAAAGTCGAAGGCACCAAGTTCGAGACAACGGATCGTTTCTTTCGCCCCTTCCTTTGCAACGGTACTTACCACGATAACACGCTGCTTAAGCCTGTTCTTGTTAAGGGCTTCAAGGAATTCGAGACCGTTCATCTTAGGCATATTGATGTCAAGGATGATGGTGTCGAAATCCTTGGGATGGGCAACAACCTGATCCAGTCCCTCCAAACCGTTTGTTGCGGTAGCGGCAACAGTAAGCCTGGAGTCTGACGTTATTATATCAGAGAGTACACGTCTCATAAGTGCAGAGTCATCAATAATCAAGATTTTTTTCATAATTTTCACCTTGCAGAATAGAATTTTTGTAAAATTAACGTTTAAATATCTTTGCTTCTTCTCTTACGTTCCTCATCAAAGACAAACCTAACGATCATCTCTCTTTGCTTGGGTTCTATGACCGTGAACTCCAGCCTGTATTCAAACATTCCGGAGCGGTTTACCGTATCTGAAATATAAACAATTCTGCCTACAACTTTTAGGTGCGACATTAAATTGTTTATTGGAATATCAAATTCTATCTCATATTTGCTGTCATTGCTTCTGTACTCATCGGAATTGAATCTCATTCCGCCGCCGCTTATATCTATTGCCGTTGCACTTCGCCAGGGCCCGGGAAGCTCTGTTTCCGGATCCCTTTTCATACAGTCGACGAGCCTGTATTTTATGTTTATAAGGCACCCTATCCTGAAGAATTGCCTTCTCTGGAGCTTTTCAAGATCTGATGTGAACTTGCATACCGCAATATAGAGCCTGTCCTTCTTGAAGCGCTCTTTTATCACGGTTTTGCACTGAAAGAGCCCGTTTTCTGTATAAAAACAGAGCTTATATCTTTCGTCCGGCTCAAGGGATATTATCTGGCCGTGCTCGATAGGCATCATGATCCCGATCCTGTTATCGTCATAAACTTCACAAACACTGGAGACGTAGTATTTGCCGCTGTTGGTCTCTCGTCCGCCGGCGGTGATCCTGCGTAGCTCTATTTTGTTTCCGACTTTTATGATCTTTTCAAGCATCTTATCTCTGGGTCTTTTTCCTGTGCCTCGACTTTATAAGGTTGGAGAAAAGCTGGGCCATGCCCTTCTTTTCTGCTACTGTTCCTGTGTCTATGTTGCAGATCTTCTCTGCAAGCCCCGTGATCGCCTTTGCGGAAGGTGAGTTGGGGAACAGCACCGAAATGGGCTGCTGCTGCAGGATCGACTTGGATGAATTGGGATCCTGGGGGATGGAGCCTAAGTACTCCAGCGGGATATCAAGGAACTTCTCGGAAACGATGCTGAGCTTTTCAAAAAGTTCAGGTCCTTCCGAGGGCTGTGCTATCCTGTTCGCCACAACGCGTATCTTCGAGTTTTTGATAGAAAACTCGGACTTTCTGTTAAGTGTCTTTAAGAGCGCATAGGCATCTGTTATGGATGTGGGCTCCGGTGTTACAACAAGCAAAACCTCAGAGCTTGCCGCCACGAATTCAAGGACAGAATCTGCAATTCCTGCTCCCGTATCGATTATTATAAGGTCCGCAAGCTTATCGAGCTGGAAAAGCTTCTGGGTAAGGTAGATTATCTGCTCCCTTGAAAGCATCGTGAGCTCCTGGATACCGGATCCGCCCGAAATAAAGCCGATCCCTTCGGGGCCTTCGACTATTATATCTTCAAGGTTCTTACCCCTGAACATAAGGTCCGCAAGGTTGTAAGGCGGCCTTATCCCCAGCATTATCTCGATATTTGCAAGACCAAAGTCCGCGTCAAATATTATGACCTTTTTCCCGAGCCTTGCAAAATCTATCGCAAGGTTGACAGCGAGACTCGACTTTCCTACTCCGCCCTTTCCGCTTGTAACAGTGATAACACGGGCTACGGGACGGGCGATCTGACTGTTATTCTGTTGGACTAATTTTCGTAGATTTTCCGCCTGATCCATCAGTCGCTACCTCCCAGTAATTGTTTTGCGATCGCCTGTGCATCGGTCTCGCTTATGTCGTAAGGCACATTCTGACCAAACGTCGAGTATGAAAGATCGGCGCCTGTTGACATTTTTATATTCAGGATGTTACCGATGGTTCCGGTCTCATCGAGTTTTGTAAATATAAGCTTATAGTTAGATATCTCGGAATAGGACTCCGTTATCTTTAGAAGATCCCTGTATTTTGTTGTAACGCTTAAAACAAGATAAACCTCTCTCCTGTCCTCGGGCACGGAATTCACAAGGCGTTCGATGTCATCCCTCTGATCCCGGTTCCTGTGGGAACGGCCGGCGGTGTCCACAAGTACAACATTGTAATCCTTGTATTGCTCGAGCACCTCGCTCAT
>JAGDCQ010000184.1 GCA_017958465.1 Lachnospiraceae bacterium | reverse complement strand
GCCATCAAATACTTTGTCCGTGAGGACGGCTCCGTTAACCACATTGTGGAGTTTGATCCTGCCACAGGCGAGTTTATAAAAACTCAGGGCGGACAAGGCATGGCTGTCGGTTCTACGTGGACAAGGGGACAGGCCTGGGCAGTATATGGTTTCACTTTGAGCTATATCCACACCGGGGAGCAAAGGTTTCTGGATACGGCCGTTAAAGCTGCCGACTTCTTTACAGGCCATCTTAAGGACGCTGACAGGATAACAGTACCCGTGGACTTTTCACAGCCCGGCGAGATCGAATGGGAGGATGGGACAGCGGCTGCTATCGCATCATGCGGGCTTCTTGAGCTTTCCGGCATTCTTGGGGAAAAGGGAGCAAAATACCGCAGCTTTGCGGACAGGCTCTTAAAAACCCTTGCGGATTCACGGACAGACTGGGATCCTGCAACCGACAACCTGCTTACAAAGTGCACGGCTGCTTATCACGATAAAAACCACGACTTTCCCATCATTTACGGCGATTACTTCTTCATTGAAGCCATCTTCAAGCTTACCGGCGAAGAGCTGTTTATCTGGTGAGCTAAGCCGGAGTTATCTCTATCGCTATATACTCCTTCCCCTCCTGCTTTTTTGCAGAAAGGCGGAAAACTTTAGTCTTAAGGCCGTTATGGTCTGTATAGAACAGCTCTTCCAGGGAAGGCTGTTCTCCGTTTTCAAACTTAATGATAAACGTTTTACTGTCACCGGACTCCTGTTTTACGGTGACAGTTATTTTTTCGCCATCAATCGTGGGCTTTGAGAAGAACATCAGCCTTTCAACCAAGAGAACGACCCCGTGATCCTCTATGCGGACACTTGGTCTTTTACTTTCCAAAGGCTGCAAAAGTTCCCCACAGGGAAGGCAGCAGGCCCTTCTTTGCACTGTTCCCGCTTCAAGCCCGTAAGAGGGGCTAAGGTCTTTTATAAAAAGGCCGTTTTCAAAGCTGAAGGCACCGCCTTCTGTATCCTCTTTTTGCTGAAGTCCGGCGCATAGCGGGACATTGTGCCCTTCAGAGCTTGTACAGAGGGTCTTATATCTGTCGGCGCCAAAATAACCTGCGGTGTATTCACCGGAGCCAAGCTCCGCAACTACAGGGATACCTTTGTAGGCGACGGTAAAAGACCCCACATCATTGTGGTTGTGAGGCTCCCGGTTGTTTCCGCCCTTTATGGCAAAGGCCATTCCGCCCTCAAACCGGGAAACAAACCACTCCGCATCTTTAAGAAGCGCACTGCCACCGGTTTTTCCGGGCTTAAGGTCCCTTCCGTAATCTCTGACCCAGTTATATTCGCCAAGGGCCATAGAAAACCTGCCGCACTCATCGCCCCCAAGTATCACAAAAACAGAAGGATCCGCAGGGCAAAGCTCTTCTCCCTCGTAAAAGCCGGATGGCAGGCAAAGTCCCGGATCTATATGGGACAGGTAAGAAATGATCCCTGCATCAACGGATTCATGACCTGTAGTATCCGAAAAAGCCACAAAGCTTCTGCCTCCGAGATTAGTGTTTTCAAGGAACCTTGTAATGTATCGTTTGTTTAATCCTGATTTAATTTCTGCCAGCTCGTCAGGATGTTCTCCTTCACTCTCCCACAACTCCAGAACATTGAGCAAATAGTGCATTCCATAGTTGTAGTATGAGATGCCTTCCCTGCAGCATCCATCGGTCCCAAACCCGGCCAAATATGTGTAAAAAGACTTCAATAGCCTCTTTGAAAGCTGTACATATAGGGCCTTAGAAAGAAGCCCCATCTTCAAAAGACAAAAGGCGGCTGTTTCAATATTCCCTGCGCAAACAGCGGTCCAGTTGCTGTCACCTTCTTCCCACCAGAAAATCTCTTTTTCTAGTTTTGCAAGGATCTCCTTTTCAAAGCGGGCAAAAAAAGCGTCAACAAGTGCCCTGTGTCCTTCAAAAGCCCCGTCTTTCGACGTAAGCCAAAGGATCTGTGCAAGGCTTCCGGCCGTCTCCGCCGCAAAAAGGTCGATCCCGTATTCACGGGTATCCCAGGCATCCCTTCCGCAATGTGCCGGCAGTGCCCACACAGGCTCTGAAAGTATCTGCCCTATAACGTTTTTAAGCCCTTCTACAGTGGCAGGCTCCCGGTCTCCAAACAGGAGTCTCAGCGCGAGGACAGTGAGGGCTTTTCTGCCCGCAAAGTACTTTCTTTCGTAGCAAAGCCTGTCGCCTGTCTCAAAAAACAGCATAAAATCAGCTTTTTTAAGCGGAATGTATTCCACACTCCGCTTAAAGACATTTTCCCTATAAGTTTTTAGATACCGGTCAACCTTCATCTGAAGCCTTTTTACCCTTTATCGTCGCAAGAAGTTCGTTGTATTTTTTCTCGTCGATCTTGTATTTTTTCATCAGGAGCACATAAGAGATCACAAGGACCACCACCGGGATAAGGCACATTCCGAGCCTTAAAGTCAGGCCCTGGCCGCCGGTTATGGTAGTAAGGATGCCGTCAGCCGTTGTCCGCGCTACCTCAGGCTCAAGCTTCCCGCGCCCTACGGTTGCCTCAAGCTCGCTTATCTCCTTTGTAACGGCGTAGATACCGCTTGCGATGAGGATAAGCGTGCAGATGCCCTGGTTCAGGCCGCTTGCAAGCTTAACACTGAAAGACCTTACGGCGGAGAT
>JAGDCQ010000183.1 GCA_017958465.1 Lachnospiraceae bacterium | reverse complement strand
TGTTATAATATTCCCACTAAAAGATATAAACCATCGATGAAAGTACGGCTATGGATCGCAAAGAGAAGAAAAAGCAGAAAAAGCTCATAAACCTGAACGGCACACTGATGAAGACGTTAAAAGCCGTCAATTCATTGCTTGGCAACTCCATGGATGAGGCGTCCTTAAAGCGCCACAGAAAAGGCATGGAACGCGCCGGGCTTCTGACTGCGCCGAGGGAAAACATCACGGTAACACCCTTCTGCGTGGAAAGCATAAACTGTGAAGAGATAACGCCGGAGCTTGCCCATAACCCCGGGTATGCGATCCTTTATGCCCACGGCGGCGGATATGTCACGGGGAACCTGAACTATGCAAGGATCCTCGGCGCAAAGCTCGCTCTCTCCACAGGTTTTACTACTTTTTCTTTTGATTACAGGCTTGCGCCGGAACACCCTTATCCGGCCGCACTCGAAGATGCAGTAAAGGTTTTTGAATACCTTACCGGGTTGTATCCTCCCGAGCGTATTCTCTTTGCCGGGGATTCCGCGGGCGGGAACCTTGTGCTCTGCCTTGCGCAGAAGCTCCTCGCGGAGGGGAAAAAGCTTCCGGACATGCTGCTGCTATTCAGTCCGTGGACGGATATGACCGCAACGGCACCTTCCTACGAAACCTACAAGAATATGGACCCGATCCTCACAAAAGAATACGTTACCGAGGCGGCAAAGGTGTATATCGCCGGTCAGGGCTCCGATGACGATCCCCGTTTCAGCCCCTTGTCAGGTACACTTTCCGGGCTTCCGCACGTTTATATAATGGCCGGCAGGAACGAGATCCTGCTCGATGACAGCCTGCGCCTTCGTGACAAGATACTTGAGCTTGACGGAGACGTCACTCTCGATCTTGATGAAGACGGCTGGCATGTTTACCAGCAGATGCCCCTCCCGATAGCAGCCCAGGCATTAAAGCGCTTATCGGCGCATGTTTCCTCCAGGATATACGGAGATATTAAAAAACTATAATCACAGCTGCGCTTTAAGCAGCATGGAGACAGATATGGCAGGTAACAACTGGTACAGAACAGATAATGTGGCCAAGGTATTTTTGGCATCCGTCTCAAAACGAGATACACGCACCTTCAGGGTAAGCTGTGTCTTAAAAGAGCCTATAGACCCCGAACTTTTGCAGTCCGCGCTGCTTTTGGCGATACAGGACCGCCCGCAGGTCCAGGTCCGCATCAGGCGTGGCTTTTTCTGGCATTACATAGAAGACACGGACATTAAGCCCGTTGTCAAAGAAGAAAACGGCAGGATGTGCGAACTGCTCTACTCGCCCGCAAAAGCCTCGCTGCATTATCAGGTAAGCTATTTCGGAAACAGGATAAATCTTGAGATCTTTCATGCCCTTACCGACGGAACGGGCGCTCTGGAATTCTTAAACATCATAGCGGTACACTACCTGAAGCTTAAATATCCCGGGAATTTCGAGGATGTGGTCCTGCATTCGGGCGCTTCCGCAGACGACCTTACCCAGGACAGTTACAGGCAGTTCTTCGGCAATCTGCGCCTTAAGCGCACCAGCGAAAAGTACGCATACCACCCGGGCGGATTCAAGCTCCCCTACGACCAGCTCCAGTTCCTTGAGCTCCATATGTCAACATCGCAGGTGCTTGCAAAGGCAAAAAGCATGGGGGTTTCGTTAACAAGCTTCCTTGGGGCGGTGTGGATGACCGCAATACGCGACGAAATGCCCGCGCGCAAGCGCAAAAAGCCGGTTACCATATCCATTCCCGTAAACCTGCGCAACTACTATCCTTCTAAGACTTCAAGGAACTTTTTCAACAATATCAACATAACACATGTTTTCGATAAGGATATCACCCTTGAAGAGCTTGCCAAAGAATTTCAGGCCACTCTGAAGGAGCAGCTGTCTGAAGAGAATATCAAAAAGAACATGGACAGATACGAGACCATGGAATTTGTCGCGCCGATACGCGCCGTTCCGCTGTTCATCAAACAGTTCGTTGTAAGGAATGTCACTGCTGTTTCCGACAGGAAAGTGTCTATGGTGATGTCCAACCTCGGAGTCCAGAAGCCGCCGGCAGAGATCGGCGACGAGATCTTGAGCTACAGCGGTTTTTGCAGCTCGAACAATCTTTTCTCCACCATTTTCAGCTACAGGGATGAGCTGACACTTGGTGTTACCTCGCCGTATTTTAATACAACGGTGGTAAAGAATTTCGTCCGGAGCCTTGTTGATATGGGAATAGAGATCAAAGTCTATGCTACGGAGGTTGTCCGTTAATGAAAAAATGTCCGTATTGTAAAATAGATGTCGGCGGGACCCCGGAAAAGTGCCCGCTCTGCCAGAGCCGCCTCACAGGCGAAGGCGAGGCTCCTTATTTTCCGGACCGCACGGAGCTGCAGTTTCAGTCGTTCATCTACAAACTGCAGATGTTCATTGCCTGGGCAGTGATAATAGCAAGCCTCGGGCTTGATTTTCTGCGCAATATCCGCATTCCCGGTTTTCCCGGACTCCACTGGAGCCTGCTCCTTGCCATGTGGATAATCGCTGTGGAATTCCTGATCGTAAGGCTTTTTAAGCCCGGAAACTCTACCGCAAGGACCGTCACCTGGGTGGTCTTCATCGTCCTGGTCCTGCTGCTCATCACATCGCATTTCTTCGGCTTTTTGTGGCTTGTACGCGACTGGATCGTGCCTGTGACCATTTCGGGTGCGCTTATCGCAAACTTTGTACTTACGCTTGTGGACAAAGAAGGGAATTCAATGTCGTACCTGCTTTCAGGTCTTCTGTTCGGCACGGTCCCCTACCTTGTCATGCACCTTATCCACAAAGAAATGCCCCTCACCTGGAGCATCTGCCTTATCATAAGCATTACGCTCTTTGCGGGCGCGATAATATTCAAAGGACGTATGGTCAAGGAAGAGCTGAAAAAGAGGTTTCACCTGTAATGAATAAAAAGAAACTGATCGGAATTCTCCTGATAATATTGCTTTTGCTTATCCTGTTTGTTCCGATTCCAAGCGGAATATATAAAGACGGCGGAACAAGGGTCTATACTGCGCTCACCTACAAGATAGTCAAGTGGCACGTTATCCTCAACCCGCTTGAAAAGCCTGATGTGATTGACGAGACCACCGCCGATCTGATAATAAATTATAAACCCACATACTTCAGCAAAACCTCGGTTTACCTGTTTCCCGAGAGTTTAAAGAGTCTTGATGACCTTTATCAGATGGAAAAAGAGAAGGAAGGTTTTTGAAGCTTGAAAATGTCTGCAACGATAAAAGCTCCTGCCAAAAGACAGGAGCCTTTCATATTTTATGAGTTATCAGTGGTGGAACAGTCTCACGCCGTTGAATACCATTGCGATGCCGTGCTCGTTGCAGCAGCGGATAACATCATCATCGCGGATGGAGCCGCCGGGCTGAACAATGTATCTTACGCCGCTTCTGTAGGCGCGCTCAACGTTGTCATCAAACGGGAAGAAAGCGTCGGAGCCGAGGGTGCAGCCTTCAGCCTGATCAAGCCATGCGCGCTTCTCTTCTGCTGTAAACACCTCCGGCTTAACTGTAAATATCTTTTCCCACTTGCCGTCTGCAAGCACATCCATGTAATCCTCGCCGATGTACAGGTCGATGGCGTTGTCACGCTCTGCGCGCTTTAAGCCTTCAACAAAAGAGAGGCCGAGAACCTTCGGGCTCTGGCGGAGCAGCCAGTTGTCTGCCTTTGTTCCGGCAAGACGCGTGCAGTGGATACGCGACAGCTGGCCTGCGCCAACGCCGATAGCCTGGCCGTCCTTTACATAGCAAACGGAATTGGACTGTGTATATTTAAGGGTGATGAGCGCAACTTTCATATCACGCTTTGCGGACTCGGGGATATCCTTGTTTTCGGTCACAACATTGGAAACAAGCTCATCCGTAACATCAAGATCGTTTCTGCCCTGCTCGAAGGTGATGCCGAAAACGTCCTTGTGCTCGAGAGGCGCAGGGTTGTAGTTCGGATCGATCTCGA
>JAGDCQ010000182.1 GCA_017958465.1 Lachnospiraceae bacterium | reverse complement strand
TGTGGATGTGACCATCCCCGCCGAAAAGCATGTAGAAAGCGAAACCATTACTCTCCCGCGAAAAAAAACCGCGGAGGACCTTCTTTTAGACCCTGCGCAGTTTTTCGAAAGCAGCAAAACAAGTATTTCCTTTAACTTAAAGGAAATACTTGTTTTGCTGCTTTCGAAAAACTGCGCAGGGTCTAAAAGAAGGTCCTCCGCGGTTTTTTTTCGCGGGAGAGTAATGGTTTCGCTTTCTACACGCTTTTCGGCGGGGATGGTCACATCCACACCTGTTGTGGTGGTCACCATATCCTCTGAGCCAAGGCCGGCGCTTAATACTAGGGGCCCATATTTGAAACCGATGGAGGCCGGGTTGTCGGGAAGAGCGAAGGCCCTAAGTTCCATAGGGATATCGACTGTCAGCGTATCCCCTTCCTTAAAGGTCCGGGTTACGGAAAAGTAGCCGTCTTTTGCGGTCTGCGGCGCTTTTTTGCCGTTCAGGGAGACGTTCATTTTTCCTGCCGCCCAGTCCGGGATACGGAAGCTCAAAGTGATCTCCTTTGCGGGAACAGGGGCCTTTACGACAGTAAAGGTCGCTCCCTTGCCATTCAGGACCTCTGATTCCTGCAAAAGGCCAAAGCCCTCCTCTGCAAGGTCCAGACAGGAGCTGATGTAGAGGTTTACAAAGACCTTGTTTTCTGCGGTAAAATAAATGGAGTCCCCAAGCTTTGTGAAGTTTTCCATCCCTGTGCCCGTGCAGCACCAGAACTTGGTGTAGGGCTCGCTGTAGACCTTAAAGTAGCCGGTGGCCATAGCCTGGAAATAGGTTGTCATCCCGGTCTTTGGATCCTGGGAGGAAAGGATGGAGTTTATGTAGCCGTTTTCATAGAAGTCGGCATACTGCACGTCTCCTGTTATCATGAACAGGAGGCGCGCAAGCTTTAGCATATTGTAGACGTTGCAGGTCTCGTTGTTGGCGTTTGTGCGCTCAGCGTCCAGCACGCCGTCGGCTCCGAAGTGTTCCCACTCGCTGTTGCCGCCGGTTATATAGGTGTGCCTGTCGCGCACCATTGCAAAGAAGGCCTTTGCGTACTCAAGGTAGATGCCGGCGTCGACAGTCTTTCCGTAAACTTTTTTGCCATCCAGACAGTAATAGCGCTTCAAAGCCCCGAGAAACTTGGGAATGGTGGTGTTTGCATGGAGGTTGTTGAGCACGTTTGGAGCCCCTGTAAGGACCTTTTTGAACAGCTTTTCTTCGTCGAAGGCGTGGGCAGCCACCGCATAGCGGTACTTGCCTGTAATGGCGTAGAGCTCGTACAGGCAGTCGTTCATGCCGCCGTATTCTGTTTCAAGAGTTTTTGTCCGGGTCTTTGCGCTCCATTTGGAGGTACGCCCGTAAACCCAGTCACCAAGGCCTTTTGCCACCTTGAGGGCAGGCTTGTAGCCCGTAAACTTGTAAACGTCTATAAGGCCCTGCAGGATCTTGTGCATGGTATACCACGGGACCCATGCCTCTTTGAAGATATTTGTGTTTCCCTTCTCAACGTTGTCGAATTGAAGCTCGACATTTTTCTTGTCCGGAAGAGTGGCGCAGAATATAAACCCGGGCTTACCCTTGGTGTTTTCCTGGCATTCTTCGAGGACATCCACGATATAAGTCAGGTTCTTGCAAAGCTTGTCCCTGTCTGCGGTAGAAACGTCGGGATTGCAGATGGCACGGGCGCAGGCGCTTATAAAGTGACCAAAGGCGTGCCCTCCGATGAGGGAGTTTTCCCAGCCGGGATACCTGCTCTTTCCGAGAGTGTCAAGGCCCGCCGTTTCGCGGAAACCGGAAAGCCACCTGTCGGGATCGAGGCTTAACAGGTACCGGATCTCGAGTTTCAGGGCTTTTTTCAGACAGGGTTCTGTGAGGGAAACCCCGGAAAGCCTGACAGGATAAATGTTTTTCTTCATTGTAACTTAACCTCCGTGCAGCGGGCATCTAATGGTTTGTATTTGTGAGAAGAGATGATCGATTTTTGTTGACAAACAGGTTTAAGTTTGATATTATACCCATTGTCGATTTGCAGTCGTGGCGGAATTGGCATACGCGCATGATTCAGGTTCATGTTCACGCAAGTGAGTGAGAGTTCAAGTCTCTTCGACTGCATCGTAAGACCATCCAAGGACAATTGTCCCGGGATGGTTTTTTTTTGCGCAATCCCATTTTACCAAATTTTCGCGAATAGTGATAGTAGGCAGCGTGAAAAAAATGTACGATAAAATGTAAAATATACTTGACATAATGTAAGGAGCATGTTATATTGTACTCGTGATCCGGAACCAACCCCGTAATCAGCTCCGTAATCAGCTCCGTAATCAGCTCCGGATCCAGGGAGGGAAGGATATGAATAAAAAGAACATTCTGACCGGTGTTTTGGTAGCACTTGTTCTGGTTGCCGGGATCGTATTTATCATTCTGGCCCCCAAGAAAGCCTTTAATGTAAGCCAGAGGGAGATCGTTTCCGTGAGCGGAGGTGTTGCGACACCGGCCGAGCGCGAGGTCAACTTCTATATCGAAAAAGACGGCAAGTACATGGTCCACGCTTTCGTATCGGGCGAATATGCACCGGGTTTTATAACAGTTGCCGAGGTTTACGACCGGAAAGGCCAAGAGGTCCTCATCATCACAGGCGCAGGGATTGAGTCGGAATCGGCGCCGGTCGAGCTTAAGGCGGGCGACTACAGGTGCAGGTTCATTAATCTGACGGATGCCAAGTCTTACAAAGACTATGTAGCAAGCCACACAAACCTTAAAGATGTAGCCGCGATCGACGACCGTGAGTTCAAAAACGGTGAGTGGGTTCTGGATTACAACGTAGAGGTAAACAGCTATGTTGTGGGGACTTCATACAGGAACGGGCTGATCGTCGGACTCATCGTCGGACTGCTGCTGGTAGGGCTGTTGATCCTAGTGATCAGGGATCCGAACGCGCCCGTAAAGGAGTATGACGAGCGTCAGGTTGCTGCAAAAGGGAAGGCTTACAAGTATGGATTCTATGCTTTTCTTGTCTGGTTCAGCCTTGCGATCTTTGCCGAAGAGATGGATGTTGTGATCCCTGCTTCAAAAAGCGTGATCATGTTTTTGGGACTGCTCGTCTCAGCCGGTGTCATGGTAACGGTTTCTGTTATGAATGATGCGTACTTCAGGATGGACGAAAAGAGAGGAACTTTCATTGGCGTGTTCAGTGGGATCGCAGTTATGAATATACTGCTCGGAGCCTCACATATCACAAGAGGCGATATTTTTGTGGACGGCAAACTGACCTTTGTCGGCTCGGCTAACTTTATCTGCGGCATATTTGTTGTTTACCTGCTGATCATCCTGCTGATCAAATATCTGCTGGACAAAAAGGAGGAATAGCATGAAGAACCTTAAGCTGAAGGCTGCACGGGCTATCCTTGATATGTCGCAGCAGGA
>JAGDCQ010000181.1 GCA_017958465.1 Lachnospiraceae bacterium | reverse complement strand
TCAGCGGAATAAAGAACAATCCGCTGCGTGCAGAAGCTGTAATGCTTGCTTTTATGCCCTTTCCCATGGATTGGAGCATCATATTCGTGATGCAGGAGCACGCAAAAAGCGGCAATGCTGCGGCTTGCCAGCGGAGCGCTATCCTGCCGACCGCGATAACTTCCGGATCATCCCTGAAAAACTTTATGATATCCTGAGAGAAGATAAAACAAAATGCCGAAAGCACCAACAGCACAACGGTTCCCCACTTAACGCAGAAGAAGTAACCTTCCCTCACGCGTTCTTTCTTGCCCGCTCCGTAATTAAACGAGCAAACGGGCTGGTAGCCCTGACCAAAGCCTATCATTGCGCTTGCCATGAACATCGTGACTCTTGTGGTAACCGTCATCCCTGCGATCGCAGCATCGCTGTAGGCGCCCGCCGCGCGGTTAAGAAGCAGTGTCGCAACTGCCGCCAGTCCCTGCCTGAAGAGGGCCGGGATACCGCCGTTAACTATCTCCAGCAGATAATGTGGCGTAAGCCTCGTGTTCTTAAGGCTCAGCCTTATGTTTGCACCCTTTGTGGTCCCAAACAGCAATACGAAAAAGCTGATGATCTGTCCACAAACGGTAGCGATGGCAGCTCCCGTTATCCCCATGTTGAAACCAAGTATCAACAGCGGATCAAGCCCGATGTTAAGGATAGCTCCGCAGAGGAGCCCTGCCATGGCATAAATAGCGCTGCCCTGGTACCTGAGCTGGTTGTTGAGTACAAACTGCGCCATCATGAACGGCGCGCCTATCATTATCACCCGGACGTACCGGACAGTGTCCTCCACAAAATCAGGCTTTGCGCCTATAAAGTAGCATACAGGCTCAATGTTTAAGATCACCAGCACAGCCACCACTACACCTATGATCCCGGAAAGCACAAGGCCGGTTGCCGCCATTTCCTCAGCTTCCCTGCGTTTTCCGGCGCCAAGCATCCTCGAAAGATAATTGCCGGAACCCTGGCCGCAGAAAAAGCCGAAGGCCTGGATTATTGCCATAGCAGAAAAGGCAACGCCGACTGCGGCAGTTGCCTGTGTTGATACCTTTCCGACAAAGTAGGTGTCGGCTGCGTTGTAGATCGCGGTCACCAGCATGCTGATGATCGTCGGAACGGCAAGCTTGCTTATCAGCTTCGGGATAGGTGTCTCCGTCAGATACTTAAACCGCTGCCGTTCCTTGTCCTGTAATTCGCTCAAGAACAAAACCTCCGATCAAAGGGGAAAGATCAGCCCTTCTGCCCGTTTGACTGCCTGATCATATCCTCTACCACAATATCGTAGATCTCGCCCACGGTGTTGCAGTATTCAAGGATCTTCCAGGGTTCGTTGGTGTGGAAATGGATCTTGATAAGGTCCTCATCTCCGGCCGCAATAAGGGAGTTTCCCTCGAAATGTGTTGTTATGTAATCTGCTATCTCGTCCTCATCAAGGTCTTTGTCGCGCCTGTCGATCAAAAGCTGTGTGTCATAGCGGTATGCAAACTGATCGTCTTCCGCATCAATGCTGATAATAGGGTCCATATTAATCCTCCTTGTAAACTTTGAAGCTGTGTCAGATAAGGTGCAGTATCAGCCTTCCTTCGCCCTTTGCGTTCTGGTGCTGGCCCGAAAGGAGCGCCTCCTCTATAACCTGCGTGCAGGATGTTGAAATTGTACGGAAAGGATGGTTTGCCTTCAGTTCATCAAGCGTGATATCAAAGGAATTCTTAACGTTCAGGAAATGGAAGTTCTGCAGACCAAGCGTAAACACATGGTCATCGGTCACAGGCTCGCCTTCAAACTCAAAGCGAAGGAACGAGTGGGTAGCCTGATCGTATTCAACAAGAAGCCCGTGGGAAAGCTGGTAAAACTCACAGTGCTCGCCCGCAAAAACCCCGTCCCTGAGCATAAACTTGATCATATGCTTTAGCTGCGCGCCGGTAACGTATACCATGTGCACCGCATCATCATAAGGGAAGCACTCCCTAAGGTCGCCCTTTGTGACCACCGGCCCAAGCTGCTCATTGCGGATACTTCCGGACCCAAGCAGGAAAATGTCCACACCGAGAGCGTCCTTCAAAGTATCGCTGAAAAGGTCACCAAGCTCTGTTTCACGGATACGTGTGGGGTGCGTGAGCTGGCGCACGAACTTCGTAACGATCTGGCCGTATTTTGCGTCTGTGCGGGACTTATAGGTGCCGATAACTTCTTCGATGGACTCGTCCCTGGGGCAGGTTTCGGCATTGATGGGGATGGGCTTCCAGGTGTATGTGTCGATACAGTTGTTGTCCGTGTCGATAAGGATGTCGAAACGTCCGATCTGGTCTGTGCCGGTGCCGGCCTGAACGATCGGGATCCCGTTAACAACAGCGGGCTCCGTGATAAATGTATGGGAGTGACCGCCGATGATGACATCAACACCCCACGCAGGGTCCAGCATAGCCGCCAGCTTCTTGTCCTCTTCGAAACCGATGTGTGTAAGGAGCACGGTAAAATCTATATCTATCGAGTTATATGTGTTGCAGATACGGCCAACCTCC
This sequence comes from Lachnospiraceae bacterium, assembly GCA_017958465.1. Lineage (GTDB taxonomy): Bacteria > Bacillota > Clostridia > Lachnospirales > Lachnospiraceae > SZUA-448. The sequence continues at coordinate 4,375 of JAGDCQ010000181.1, read as the reverse complement.
TCTGCGGCATCCTCAATATTAACGAAGGTGCCGATAAGGCCGTCGGTCTTGCACTGAGCGATAACGGCTTCTGTCAGGATGCCGATGAAAAGGATCTTCATCCCGTCGATCTCGATCACTTTGCAGGGTTCAAAAAGCCTTGAATGGTTGGTCTGGATGTGCAGGTTTGCGTTAACGATGGGGAAGTTTGCGCACTTTTCCAGGAAGAGCAGGTGGGCAACACCATAGTCAACTTCGTGGTTTCCAAGTGTAACGATGTCGGGAGCCAGCATATTCATGATCTCGATTGTTGAAATACCCTGAAATTCCGAGTCTATGATGGATCCGCGGAACATATCGCCGGCGATGGCGTAGATAACGTTGTCCTCTTCCTGACGTACCTTGTTGATGTAGCCCGAAAGCATTGAAACGCCGCCCACAAGGTTGGTGTCAACGTTTTCCGCAAGGAAATCCCCGTGCATGTCATTTGAGTGCAAAAGCACAAGTTTCTTAAGGTTCTTTTTAGTGTCTTCCATGTAAACCCTCCATTATCACATTATTTCTTGCTTAAATCCCATAAAACCGTAACAGATGATGATAGTATAGCATATTATCTTACAATGATAAAGAGTTTTTTATGTCACGTTTCATTTTGAAGACGCCTGAAAAGAAACCGGCAAAACAGCGGTATTTACGAGAAAAAACCGGCCCAGAAAGGCCGGTTTCTCCCGTCTCATAGTATGATCTGAAAAGTCAGGGAAGGTGCCAATACACTCTTTCCGTCAGTTTGTCTTTTTCTTTTTCGCTCTTCTTCCGAGCACTATACTCTGCAGCAGGATGAAGAAGCAAAGCATTCCGCCTGTGGTGATACTCTGCCACCAGGGGTCTTTAAGGCCGCTTGTAACAACTATTTTCTTGATAGTCGTAAGCGTGAGGCTGCCGAAGAACGTACCGATAACGTTACCAACACCGCCTGTCAACAGCGTTCCACCGATTATAGACGAAGCGATGGCGTTCATTTCCATACCGGCTGCGTTTGTGGCATTACCGGCGCCTGTATGCATCATGAACACAAAGCCGGAAATACCGCTCAAAAGGCCGCTAAGAATATAACTCACGAAACGTGTGGCTTTAACGTTGATACCAAGCATCAGCGCACTCGTCTGGTTTCCACCGATAGCATAGAAATTCCGACCGAGTTTCGTAAATCCGAGCAGAACAAAAACTAAAGCAACGCATACCAGTGCAACTATAACGCCTATCTCCATTGTTGCAGGGATCCTTGTGCCATTGTTCGCGGTATACCCGAGGAAATCCATCTCAAAGCGGAATTCCATAAGGTTCACAAAAGCAGGCTGTGCAACTTTCTTGGGGTTGATCGAAAGAATGGTCGTAAAGCCTCTTGCAAAGAAAAGTCCGGCAAGTGTTACAATAAAAGGCTGTATCTCAAGGTAGCTTATCAATGCGCCCTGTACAAGGCCAAAGGCAAGGCCTATGCCAAGTGCCAGCAGGATCGATACAAAAATGTTTCCGCCGTTGTTAAGATAAAGCACGCAGCTCATTACAACAAGCGACGTTACAGCGCCCACCGAAATATCGATGCCGCCGCCGATCATTACGATCGTAAGACCACACGATACGATGATCAGCGAAGCATTATCGTTAAGCATATTGAATATCTGCTGTGCGTGCAGGAAACCGCCGCCGAACAGCACCATCGCAAGGATATACATTACAAAGAAAATGCAGATGGTGATGGTCATCAGGAGCATTGTATCTGTAAGGGGCTCTCTCTTTACCGCATTAACCGTATTTGTCTTCTTCATGACTCACCCGCTCCTTTCGCGGCCACTTCGGGCTTTCTGTTTTTGAAGCGGGAAATGGTCTTTTCAAACCACTTCTTAACGACCGGTGATCCGATCACAACAAGCAAAATGATGACTATCGCTTTGTATGCTTTTACGTTGGTGGACGGAACCTTCATTGAGTAAAGTGTGATAGTGAGCATCTGGATAACGTATGCACCCATGATACTTCCGCTGAGCTTGAATTTTCCGCCGCCAAGGCTGTTTCCGCCGATGGCCACCGCAAGGATGGCGTCCATCTCGATATCTATGAGCAATGTTTCGTGGTTTATGAGCCCGAGCCTGCTTACACCTATGCAGCCCGCAACAGCCACGCAAACGCCGAGAATCATAAAGGACAGTATCTTGATGAATGTGGAATTGATACCGTTAAGCCTTGCTGCGCTCCCGTTGATACCAACGGACTGCGTGAACAGTTCAAGGGACGTAAAGTGGAACATAAGCTTGAACAGCACAGCCATTATCACAACTATGATAACAGGCGTAGGCAACGGAATACCCGGGATAAATGCGCCTATGGCGTTGATGATGCCACTTTCCACTGTAGGTGTCGCGCCGCCGTTGATCCAGTATGCGATGGAACGACCGCAGGTATAAAGGATCAAAGTCGCGATCATTGGCTGGATCTTAAATACCGCAACAAGTGTGCCGTTGAATGATGCAAACAGGATAGCCACTACGATCGCGAGGACGAACGCAAGGATAACTGTTCCTGCGCCTATGCTCTGCCCCGACTTCAGCACTTTTACGAATACGCTGCCTGCGATGGCCGCAGCAGCGCCGACGCTGATATCCTGCCCGCCGCAGGCTGCTGTCACAAGCGTCATGCCCATGGCGAGGATCGCTAGCTCGCTCGCACCGTTTATGATACTGATAAGGTTGCCGGAAAGCACCACATTTCCGTCATTATTATGCAAAAGTTCAATGCCGAAAAACGAAGGATCCCTGATAAGGTTGAAGATCACCAGCACACAGATGGCTATGATCGGGATGGCAAGCTGCCCGAGGCCATTGCTGAAAAACTTCTTTTCTGGTTTTTTCACGAAGCCTCACCTCCCGCGATAGTCTTCATTACCTGTGACTGATTAAGATCGTTACCTGTCAGTTCGCCAACGATGTGGCGGTCTCTCATGACGATCAGGCGGCTGCAGGTCCTGAGCATCTCCTCTATCTCCGAGGAGATGAAGGTTACGCTCACACCGTCTTCCGCAAGCTTTAACACAAGCTTCTGGATCTCGAGCTTTGTCCCGACGTCGATACCTCTTGTGGGCTCGTCAAGGATAAGGTAGTCCGGATGTGTAAGGAGCCACCTTGCAAGGATCACCTTCTGCTGGTTACCGCCGGAAAGGGATCCGACAGGTGTTTCGCGGCTCGCAGTCTTAATATTCAGCACCTTGATATACTCATCCGCAAAAGCTTCCGCTTCCCTGCGGCTGATAGGCTTGAAAAATCCGTTCATTACCTGGAGGGCAAGGATTATGTTCTCGCGCACGCTGAGCTCAGCAATGATGCCGTCCCGCTTCCTGTCCTCTGCCAGGTACCCTATACCGTGTTTCATTGCCTCGACGGGGCGCGTGATCTTAACGGGCTCCCCCTTGATCTTCACTGTGCCGCCGGTCACTTTGTCGGCACCGAAGATTGCCCTTACACTTTCACTGCGCCCTGAGCCGAGCAATCCGGTAAAACCGTTCACTTCACCTTTGCGGATACTGAAGTTGAACGGCATAGCCTCCACACTTGACAGATCTTTGGCTTCGTAAAGCACTTCTTTGTTTTCTTTTTTCGTGTTCTCTTCTGTTTCCCCGATAGCATTGAGCTCTTCAAGCTCCTTACCTATCATCTTCGCAACAAGCTGGACCTGGGGCAGCTCTTCCGTGAGGTACTCACCCACAAGCTCACCGTTCCTGAGGACCGTTATCCTGTCGCTGACCTCGTAAACCTGCTCGAGGAAATGTGTAACGAATATAATTCCAACGCCTTTGGCCTTTAAGTCCCTCATAAGGTCAAAAAGCATCTTAACTTCGTTGTCATCAAGAGATGAAGTGGGCTCGTCCAGAATAAGGACCTTGCACTTCATATCTACGGCACGTGCGATAGCGACCATCTGCTGGACAGCCAGCGAGCAGTTGCCGAGTATCTTTGCGCCTCTTGCCGGGATCCCAAGGTTTTCAAGGATCTCGTCCGCACGTTTTTCATATTCCTTTTGATTTATCCAGGCTTTTTTCTCTCTGCCTATAAACATATTTTCCGCAACCGTCAGGTTCGGGCAAAGTGTGATCTCCTGATAAACGGTACTGATACCCTTGTTCTGAGCATCCTGCGGAGAATGTATCGTAACATTCTTCCCCTCTATCGAAATACTGCCGCCATCCATCTGGTAAACACCGGTAAGGACCTTGATCAGCGTCGATTTTCCGGCGCCGTTTTCCCCCATAAGCGCATGTATTTCCCCTTTTCTCAAGGTAAAATCAACACCGTTGAGCGCAAGGACTCCCGGAAACCGCTTTTCGATATTTCTCATTTGCAGTAAG
>JAGDCQ010000180.1 GCA_017958465.1 Lachnospiraceae bacterium | reverse complement strand
GTTGTTGAAGAGGTTGCAAAGAAGCACGGCCTCACAGCCATCGTTATCATCGGCGGTGATGATTCCAATACAAATGCTGCAGTTCTTGCAGAGTATATGGCTGCTAAGAACACAGGCGTTCAGGTTATCGGCTGCCCCAAGACCATCGACGGCGACTTAAAGAACGAAGATATCGAGGCTTCTTTCGGTTTTGATACAGCGACAAAGACATATTCGGAACTTATCGGTAACATCGAGCGCGATGCCAACTCCGCTAAGAAATACTGGCATTTCGTAAAGGTTATGGGTCGTTCCGCTTCTCACGTGGCACTTGAGTGCGCACTCGAGACACAGCCCAACATCTGCCTTATCGGCGAAGAAGTAGCTGAAAAGAAGCTTTCTCTTGCACAGATCACATCTCAGATCGCTGATTCTGTTGAGAAGAGAGCTGCAAACGGCAACAACTTCGGTGTTGTTATCATTCCTGAGGGTATCGTTGAATTCGTTCCCGAATTCTCCGCACTCATCAAGGAGATCAACGAGCTCCTTGCAGGCAGCAAGACAGAAGAGTTCAATGCTATCGCAAGCTGGAAGGAAAAAGTAAACTTCATCATGAACGGCCTTTCCGCCGAAGCATATTCGGTATTTGAGATCCTTCCCCGCACCATCCAGCAGCAGCTGTTCCTTGAAAGAGATCCTCACGGCAACGTACAGGTTTCGCTTATCGAGTCAGAGACACTCTTTGCGGAGATGGTAAAGGCAGAGCTCAAGAAGCGCGCAGCAGCAGGCACTTACAAGGGCAAATTCTCAACACTTCATCACTTCTTCGGTTATGAAGGACGTTGTGCATTCCCTTCGAACTTCGATTCTGACTACTGCTATTCTCTTGGTTATAACGCATTCATGCTCATCCAGTATGGTTACACCGGTTACCTCTCAAAGGTTTCCAACCTTTCCAAACCCGCTGATGAGTGGATCGCCGGCGGTATGCCCATCACAAAGATGATGAACATCGAGCGCAGGAACGGCGAGGATAAGCCTGTTATCCGCAAGGCTCTTGTAGAGCTTGACGGCGCTCCCTTCAAGTACTTTGAGGCACACAGGGCAGAGTGGGCTGTTGAGACAGCCTTCACATATCCCGGCGCTATCCAGTACTTTGGGCCTTCAGAGGTTTGTGACAGGACTACCGTTACACTTGCACTTGAAAAAGGTATGTTAAAGTAATCAAATAATCAAGCTTGCTTACAAAAAGCAGCCGACAAAATGTGCCGGCTGCTTTGTTTTTTGATCATATGAATTTGTATTCTTTTCGGCTTTTTACATATCTCTTGTTTCAGGATGGTTTGCTCCGTCAATATATGTGTCCGTCCTTGAAAGCTTCCTGACCTTTTTGATCGCGACGATCGAAAGAATGAGCTCAAAGACAACGATAAAGAGGATGAGAATGTCATACTGGGTGCTGAGGCAGAAGTCGTAGAAACCGTGGAGGATCACAGGGATCCACAGGGCTTTTGTAAGGTAACGCTTCCGCCCGGTTTCATCACCGTGGATTGACGCAAGCTTTGCCATTCCGTAATAATAGCCCATGAAAATGGCATAGGACACGTGTCCGGGAACCGAAAGCAGACCTCGAAGGACTGCAGTACCAAGATCTCCGTCTATCAGATATATGATGTTTTCGAGCGTTGCAAACCCGAGCGATACGCAAACGGCGTAAACTACGGCATCAAACGTGAAGTTGAAGGCAGGATGCTTCCATGTAGCCTTCTTCAGAACAAAGTATTTTCCGCCTTCTTCAACAAGCGCAGTCAGAAAGAAGTTGTCGATGAATATGTACAAAAGGGATGCTGTCGGCAGGATCGCCCGCAGGAAAAACGTCCCCAGCTGTCCGATCACGACAGCGCTTATGATGGTCAGCGCGCCGAAGGCGAATAGTTTCAACAGGAGTGAAGCGGGCTCCTTTTCCGTCTTGTCGTTCCGCCATACAAATATAAACAGGATTATGCTTGGGATTACTGCAAGTGCGATCATTTCTGTTCCGGTCCTTTACTGCTCATTTTGTTTTACTTCATCTATAATATCACAAATCATTGCGTGATAGAAAAAAAGTTGATTTCTTTGGATCGATTGACAAATACGTTGGATTGAGATACAATTCCGAGCATCCAGAAGACCATATTCCATATGCTTATACGGAACTAATTGTTGAAACCGGTGAGAATAATAGGGGATGAATATCTGATGAAAACCATATTAGACCTTTTCCTGACCTTCATGAAGATAGGCGCGTTCACCTTTGGCGGCGGCTACGCCATGATCCCGCTTATCCAGCGTGAGGTCTGCACAAATAAGAAATGGCTTAAGGATGAAGATATCCTCGACATCATAGCCATAGCGGAGTCTACGCCCGGCCCGATAGCCATCAATGCGGCTACTTTTGTGGGTTACAGGGTTGCAGGCTTTTTTGGCGCGTTTATGGCGACTCTCGGTGTGGTGCTGCCATCGTTTTTGATAATCACCGCGGTTTCCTTTGTACTGAAGGCATTTGGCGACCTGAAGGTCGTAAAATACGCATTTACAGGCGTTCGCGCAGCGGTCCTTGCACTGCTCTTAAAGGCGCTCTGGTCGCTGTTTAAGGTGTCGAAAAAGAATGCGGTGTCGTATGCGCTCATGGCGGCAGCCTTTGTTTTTGCAGCCTTTGCTAAGGCAGATGCGGTGCTGATCATCCTTGTGTGCGCAGTTTTCGGCCTTATCTGGACTTTATTGAGAAGGAGGGCAGGCAATGATATTTCTTGAATTATTCCTGGCTTTCCTGAAAATAGGCGCGTTCACCTTTGGCGGCGGCTATGCCATGGTGCCCCTTATCCAGGCGGAGGTTGAGCGTATGGGGTGGCTTACGAGCGAAGAATTGATAGATTTCATCGCGGTCAGCGAGAGCACGCCGGGCCCGCTTGCGGTAAATATGGCAACTTTCGTGGGGATCAGGACTGCCGGCATCCCGGGGGCCCTTTGTGCCACACTTGGTGTGTGCCTGCCATCTTTTGTGATAATCCTGCTGGTGGCAAAGTTTTTTCAAAAATTCAAGGAAAGCCTTGCCGTAAAAGGAGCCATGAGCGGCTTGAAACCGGCAGTCATAGGGCTTATTGCGGCTGCTTTTGTAAGCGTTTCGAAAACTGTCTTCTTTTCCGGCGGAATTTCGGTTTCTGTGTTTACCGGTATTGATTTTTGGATAGCTTTATGTATATTTATATTAACGGCTGTTTTGAGTTTCAAAAAGAAAATACACCCGATAGTCTTGATCGTTTTGGCGGCTGCTCTCGGGATAATAGCCGGATTTGCGAAAGAGCTGCTGACCTGATCGGCCGGCGCTCAAGATAACAACTGATACTGGAGGTTTGGAATGAAGAAGGGATCCGGAATGTTTTTAAGATCTGTTTGCGCAGGTGCTTCCATTGCGCTTGGCGGAACAGTGTTCCTTGCGGTGGAT
>JAGDCQ010000179.1 GCA_017958465.1 Lachnospiraceae bacterium | reverse complement strand
GCCAGTTTGCCGGTATCGTACTTTCCTGAGAGCACAGCCTCCATAAGCTGGCCGACCATCAGTATCGACGGGTAGCAGGCGTCGTTATTTACGTATTTTAAGCCTATCTCCACGGAGTTTCGTGAAGAATCGTTCAAAAGCACCGCATTATAGCCGTTTTTCCGAAAGACCGGGCCAAGCAGGTTGAAGTGGACAGGGCTCATCTGGGGGATAAGGATCGTGTATCCCTCTTTATACATCTGCTCCGTGAACTGCGCCCGGGTGTAAGTGTATTCTTTTTCTTCCGCATTTGCGGCGCATTCGCGCATGGCGGCAAGGAGGCTACGGATACGGATCCTTGCAGCCCCAAGGTTGTTCACCTCGTCGATCTTTAAGAGAGTGCAGATCCTGCCCGCACCTTCAAGTATCTCACGCACCTGGTCTGCCGTAACGGCGTCGAGGCCGCATCCGAAGGAGTTGAGCTGTACAAGTTCAAGCTCCGGGTGCTTAACAACAAACTCTGCGGCATTGTAAAGGCGTGAATGGTAGGTCCACTGGTCAAGGACACGCAGGCTCCTTTCGCCTGTAACGGGCACAGGGAGCGAATCCTCCGTCAGCACGTTAAGGCCGTAGGAAGCGATCATCTGCGGGATCCCGTGGTTTATCTCCGGATCCACGTGGTAAGGGCGGCCCGCAAGCACTATTCCCTTTTCACCGTTCTGCCTCATTTTTGCGAGGACGCGCCTGCCTTCGGCCACAATATCGTTCTTGCAGCGTCTTTGCTCCTCCCAGGCTTTCTTTACTGCTCTCTTTACCTCGGCAGCGCCAATCCCCCACTCGTCGCGGCATATCTTTACCATCCGCTTCTCCACAAACTCTTCGCTTATGAGCGAAAGGAAGGGATGGACGAAATGTACTTTTTTCAGGCTGTCCATGTTGTTCTTCAGGTTTTCCGGGTAAGATACCACCATAGGACAGTTGTAGCGGTTCTGGGCGTATTCCGTTTCCTTGAACTCATAGTAGATGCTTGGGTGGAAAATAGTCTTCGCTCCGTGATCGATAAGCCACTGGATATGGCCGTGAGCCAGCTTTGCGGGGTAACACTCTGATTCGGAAGGGATGGACTCCATCCCGAGCTGATATATTTTCCTGCTGGAAGCCGGGGACAGCATCACGCTGAAGCCAAGCTCCTTGAAGAAAGTGGCCCAGAGCGGGTAGTTTTCGTACATGTTCAGGACTCTCGGGATGCCGATCACTCCGCGCTTTGCGTCGCTTTCCGGCAGTGGCTCGTAGTCAAATACACGCTTGAATTTGTATTCAAAAAGGTTTTCGCCCTTAAGGGTGCCCTTGTTTCCAAACTTCTTTTCGCAACGGTTGCCGGTAACAAAGGTCTTTGATCCGCCAAACCTGTTGACGGTCAGAAGGCAGTTATTCTCGCAGCCCCCGCAGCGTGTGGTGGAGACCTCGTAAGTAAGGTTCTCTATTTCTTCAAAAGGCAGCATGGATGAAGGCTCGCCGGTGTATCGCTTCTTTGCGATGAGAGCGGCTCCAAAAGCCCCCATGATACCGCTTATATCAGGGCAGGTAACGTTGGTTCCGGCGATCTTTTCAACTGCCCGAAGCACCGCCTTGTTGTAAAAGGTCCCGCCCTGCACAACTATGTGGCTTCCGAGTTCCCTTGCATCCGCAAGCCTTATTACCTTGTAGATGGCATTTTTTATAACGGAATATGCAAGTCCTGCGGAGATATCGGAAACACCTGCGCCTTCCTTCTGGGCCTGTTTAACGTTGGAGTTCATGAAGACAGTGCAGCGTGTGCCAAGGTCTACAGGCGCTTTTGCGGTCAAAGCCTTGTTGGCGAACTCATCTGCGGAAAGCCCGAGGGAGTTTGCGAAGTTTTCAAGGAAGGATCCGCATCCCGAAGAGCAGGCCTCGTTCAGCATTATGGAGTCCACGATGCCGTCTTTCAGGCGTATGCACTTCATATCCTGCCCGCCTATGTCTAAGACGCAGTCCGTCTTGGGGTCAAAGAACCTTGCAGCTGTGGCGTGGGCCACTGTTTCAACTTCCCCCTCGTCTAAGGAAAAGGCGCTCTTTAAGAGCTGCTCGCCGTAGCCTGTAGAGCAGGTCCTTGCTATCTTTGCGCCCTCGGGAAGCAGGCTTTTAAGCTTCTTAAGCGCAGCGGATGTGGTCTTTATGGGATTACCGTGGTTGTTGTCGTAGAAGGACCATAAAAGCTCCCCGTTCTCCCCTGTAAGGGCCAGCTTTGTGGTGGTGGAGCCTGCATCTATACCAAGGAAGCAGTTCCCGCTGTAGGAAGCAAGATCTGCCTTTTTAACGGAGGCCTTCCGGTGGCGCGCAAGGAAATCCCTGTACTCATCGTCAGAGGCAAAAAGCGGCTCAAGGCGTTTTGTCTCATACTCCGTCTTTGTATCCTCCTTAAGCCTTCTTATAAGCTCGTTGATCTCTACAGGGTCTGCGGGTTCCTCGGAAAGAGAAGCCCCGATAGCCGCAAGAAGGTGGGAGTTTTCCGGAACAATAGCTTCCTTTTGGGAGAGCTTAAGTGTCTCTGTAAAGCGCTTCCTGAGCTCATCAAGGAAGTGCAGGGGGCCGCCAAGGAAGGCAACGTTGCCCCTTATGGGGTTGCCGCAGGCCAGGCCCGAAATTGTCTGGTTTACAACGGCCTGAAGCACGGAAGCCGCGATATTTGCACGTTTTGCGCCATCATTGATGAGGGGCTGGATATCGGTCTTTGCGAAAACGCCGCACCGCGACGCGATGGGGTATACCTCGTCCGCTTCGCGTGCAAGCTCGTTAAGGCCTCTGGCGTCTGTCTGGAGAAGGCTTGCCATCTGGTCGATAAAAGCTCCTGTTCCTCCCGCGCACACGCCGTTCATACGTTCCTCTATTCCGCCCTTGGAGAAATAGATGATCTTCGCGTCCTCGCCTCCAAGCTCCACAGCCACGTCTGTTTCGGGGTATGAGGCCTTTACGGCGCTTGCCACAGCCACTACTTCCTGCACAAATGAAAGCTTAAGCGACGCTGCTATGCCGATGGCGCCGGAGCCCGTTATGTGGACCTTGAGCGTAACATTCCCGAGACGCTCTTTTGCTTCTTCCAGAAGCCCTACCAGGGTGTCCTTTGTGTGGGCAAGATGCCGCCTGTATTCACCGAACAAAAGCTTACCGCTACTGTCGGTAACGGTAAGCTTCACGGTTGTTGAACCTATATCTATTCCTGCTTTGTAGAAAACTGATGTATCCATTGCTTCCTTCTGTTCTCAGGGACGGTTTATTTGTGTCCCAGTGTAAATGTCTTTTCTGTCCCATCCATGATCCGTATTATGTTCTCCCGGTGCCTTACGATCATAAAGCCCACGCAGAGCGCGTAAAACAGCAGGGGAAGGAATCCGGCTCCAAAGGCCGCGTAAGCTATCACGGCGCAGAGCAGGCCGCACATAGTGGCAAAGGACATATATTTCACGGTGAGCACGAGGATCACCATTACAGCTGTGCCGATCAGGCCTGCGCGCCAGTCCAGGAAAAAGCTTGTGGAAAGTGCCACAAGGAAACCTTTACCGCCCTTGAAACCGTAGTATACGGGGAATGCGTGGCCGAGCATCGCAAACATCGCTGCGTACCCGACGCCAAGGTCCCATTCGTAGCCCGCAGCCGCAAAGATGAGCCCTGCGATCACGGAGATGACGGCGCCTTTGAGTATATCAAGGGCAAAGACCAGCCATGCAAGCTTTCCGCCGAAAACGCGTTTGAAGTTTGTAAAACCCGGGTTGCCGCTGCCCTCATTGCGGATATCTTTTTTGTACACCGCTTTTGAGAAAATGATGGCAGGGTTGAGCCCCGACAAAAGATATGCCATTACAGGCACTAAAACAAATGCTATTATTTTCATTCCAGTATCAGAACATAGTGATAAATGCTCTGCCCTCCGTCAACATCATATACTTCGCACATCGGGTGTCTTTCGCCGATGTATTTTCTTATCTCTTCTGTTTCCTTTTCGTCTGCGTCTTTTCCGCTGATCAGGATGCAGATCTCGTGGGAGTCGAAGTCCATCCCGTCCACAAGCCTTTTTGCTGTGTCCACACGGTCGTTGTCCGCAGAAAGGATGGTATCGCCGGAAAAACCTATAAACTCGCCGGAGTACAGCTCAAAGCCGTCCGTTGAGGTGTCCCTCGAGCAGGTGGAAACTGCGGCGGTAACAACGCCCTCCATGGAGTCTGTCATCTCATCGGCTATGGCCTTTGGATCCTCCGGGTTAAGGTCAAGCATTGTAAGAGCCGCGTGCCCCTCGCCCAGTGTCTTGCTGGGGATGACAAAGACTTTTGAGCCCTTGTAGAGGTCCGCTGCCTGCTTTGCTGTAAGGATTATGTTTCCGTTGTTGGGAAGCACGAAGATCGTATCGGCGTTCACTTCGTTAAAGGCGTCGATAAAGTCCGCTGCGGACGGGTTCATGCTCTGCCCGCCGTTTATCACGCAGTCGGCTCCAAGCTCAGAGAACATCTCTCTTATCCCGTCGCCGGATGCAACAGTCACGACCGCATATTTTTTGCGTTCCTTCTGCTCCTCTTTGGAGTCGTCGAGGCTGTTGTGCTGAAGCGTCATATTTTCGATCTTCACCGTAAGGAATTCGCCGTACTGCCTGCAGAAAGCAAGGACTTTGTCGGGGGTCATGGTGTGCACGTGGATCTTAAGGATGCTGCCGTTTTTGAAGCAGACCACCGAATCACCCACGGTTTTTAGGAAATCCGTAACAACGGTCGTGTCAAAGTTTGCAATATCCGTCTTCGCGTTTTGGAGGCGCACCAGGACTTCCGTGCAATAGCCGAATTCCAGCACGCTGTCTTCCGTGAATTTGTTGAGGTCTATCTGGTTTTTGCTCTCTTTTGCAGAAGAGGGCTCGGCGTATTCAACTTCTTTGCCCGTCAGCGCCTGGAGCATACCCTCAACGATCTTTATAAGGCCGGCACCGCCGGAATCCACAACTCCCGCCTTTTTGAGGGTGGGAAGGAGGTCCGGAGTCCTTGTGAGTGAGTTGTTGGCCTCGTAAAGGAAGTCCAGGAAGAAATCCTCTACTGAATCGCTGTTTTTGTCGTGAGCGTATTCCGATGCTTCTCTTGCCACAGTGAGGATAGTGCCTTCCGTGGGGGTAAGGACCGCATTGTAAGCGTGGGAAACGCCCGTGAGCATCGCATCCGCGATCTCCTCGGCATCCGCTTCTTTTCTGTCGTTGGAAAGAAGGCTGTCCGCTATTCCGTCAAAGAACTGGGAAAGGATAACCCCGGAATTGCCTCTGGCGGAGAGGAGCATGCCATCCGCAACGTTGCGGGCCGTGCGTCCGAGGGTCTCGGAAACGTCGGCGTTTGCCCCGCCGGAGACTGTAAGGAGCATGTTGTCGCCTGTATCGCCGTCCGGGATAGGGAAAACGTTCAGGTCGTTTATTTCCTGGGCGTAGCGCTTCAGGTTTTCCGCCCCCGAAGCCACCATTTGTCTGTATAATCTTGAGTCTATAGTCTGTCTGTTCACGATAACCTCCATACCCGTTTATAGCGTTTTAGCGGCTCAGTCGCCTGTCTTGAAAGTCACCCTCTGACCGTAAGCAAAGATCCCGACTGCGTCCGGTCCGATGGATGCCCCGATGATGGGCCCTATGTAGCTTGTGTAGATGTCTTTTACAGGGATCTCGGCGCGGATAAGGTCTCTTAGCTGTTTTACTTCTTCTTCGGAGCAGTCGGCGTGTACAAGGTACAGGGTCTGCTCTTCCGGCCTGATGATGTTTGCTTTCATAAGACCTACGATCTCCTTGAAGGAGTTAAGGCGCCCCTTGGCTTTTTTGAATGCTGCCTGTTCGCCGTTAAGGTCCGCGATGATGATGGGCTTTACTCCCATAAGGTTGCCAAAGAATGCGGCAGAGCCTTTTACGCGTCCCGCACGTCTTAAGGAATCGAGGGAGTGGACTGTGACGTACTCGTTTACGTCTTTTCGTTTTTCAAGGATCACGTCGTTTATTTCTTCTGCGGAGTTGCCGTTCTGCGCGAGTTTTGCGGCCTCGATGACGAGTATCCCTTCTCCCATGCAGGCGTTCAGGGAATCTATGCAGAAGATCTGGGATCCTTTGTATTGTTCTTTGAGTTTTTTGGCGAGGACGCTTGCGGTGTTTACCGAGCCCGACTGTTTGCCGGAGCAGCCGATGTAAACGATATCGCACCCCTGCTCAAGGTATTTTTCGAATATCCGCTGGAATTCTTCTACGGGAACCTGTGTTGTGGTGATGCGTTTTCCGCCCCTGATGATGTTGTAGAATTCATGGACCTGGGTAGGTGTCCACGCCAGATCTGCGGGTTTTTCTTCGCCTTCGTAGACGGTGCGCATCTGGGCGTAGTCGATCCCGTATTGTTTCATCAGTTCCGGTGTAAGGTCGGAACAGGAATCTGTGATTATCTGTACTTTGTTCATGTTTATACTCCTTTTGCCTATTTGTTCGGTGTTCATTTTTCGTCTGAATCCTAACTGATGTTTCTAAAATTCAGGTAAACTGATGCTAAACTGAATCTAAACTTTTGGTAGGCGGCCGCGGCACCCCTCTTGTCCGCCACGGCCCGCCATCCCGGGCAGCCCCGCGCCGCCGGCCGTTGCGCAAACTGATAGGCGGAGCCCTTAGGTTGTTCCAAGCCGAGTAGGGGCCGTGCGGTTAAACCGCT
>JAGDCQ010000178.1 GCA_017958465.1 Lachnospiraceae bacterium | reverse complement strand
TGAGAGCATGAGCAGGTAGCAAGGAAACCGCCGTTTCGCACAAGCTTCATACCCTTCATGTTTATCTCACGGTAGCCTTTTATAGCTTTTCTCGTAGCTTCCCTGGACTTAGTGAAGGCAGGCGGATCAAGGACTACAAAATCGAAGCTCTCTCCCGCTTCGTAAAGGACCGGAAGCTCATCAAGGACGTTAGCCTCTCTGAACTTTACCCTCTCCGAAAGCCCGTTAAGCTCAGCATTTTTAGTGGCCTGAGCGATAGCAAAGCCAGAAATATCAAGCCCGAGGACACTTTCAGCCCCTGCAAGCCCGGCGTTAAGCGCAAACGTTCCCATATGCGTAAAGCAATCCAGGACTTTTTTCCCTTTAACAAGGCTCTGGATCGCGCGCCTGTTAAACTTCTGATCCAGGAAAAAGCCTGTCTTCTGGCCGTTTTCAACGTCAACCTCGTATTTTACGCCATTCTCGGTGATACAGACATGAGGATCAAAAGCCTCGCCCACAAAACCCTTGAAGGGCTCAAGCCCCTCTTTTTTGCGGACCGGAGCATCCGACCGTTCAAAAATGCCCCTGATCTCAAAGCCGTCTTCCTTAAGGCAATCCTTCAAAGCCTGCAGGATAAGGGGCTTAAAAGGCTCTATTCCAAGAGCCAGGGACTCCACTACAAGCACGTCCTCATATTTGTCAACAACGATCCCGGGAAGCCAGTCTGCCTCGCCAAAAACAAGCCTGCAGGCCGAAAGATCCTCTTTTCCAAGGACCTCCTTGCGGTATTCCCAGGCATTTTTTACACGCATACGGATAAAAGCCTCGTCCACCTCCTGCGCAGGATTCCTTGTGAGCATCCTGATCCTGATGGTGGAATTCTGGTTGATGAAGCCCTTTCCAAGGCCAAATCCGTTATTATCGTGGACGGTCACCACCGATCCGTTCTTGAACCTGCCGGTGATGGTCTCTATCTCATTGTCGTAAACCCAGGCGCCGCCGGCTTTTAACGCTCTTCCTTCGCCTTTTTTCAGTGTTACGATTGTATTGTTCTCTGAATTCATTTTTCCTCCGATGCCGGTGTTTTCTTCTTTCTGAACACCACCAGTTTACTCAGGATATAGTTGAGGATTATGACTATAACGCTTGTCACGAGCTTTGCAACGCCGCCGTTGATGCCAGCGAAACCGGCACCAAGGAATCCAAGCCCCGGAACCTTCTCCGAAAGGAACACAAGCCCGTCGGGGAGAAAGATCTCGAAAAGCCCTGTAAATGCGCGGGCCAGGTAAAACTTCACCATTTCGATCCAGAAATTGCCCGCAGTGCTCTCAAAGACAAACTTCCTGTTGGTAAGGAAGGCAAAGAGGACCGCCGTAAACCAGGCTATACCGTTGGACAGGATGGTCTGGAAGCCCTGCTCCTTTAAGCCGAACACATTCTGGCAGATGAAAGTCGTGATCCAGTTCACAAGCGTTGTTGCAACGCCAAAAACGAGATACATTATTATCTCTTTGTATTTAATAAATAATCCTTTGATCTTCTCAAACATGTGAAAAACCCCTTTTTTCTTAGTATTCTCCTCTGCGGCGGACGGACTTTCCATCTTTGGCCGCAATAAGAAGTATATCAATTTGACAGCACTTTTTCAATGTCTTTTCTTGACTTATAATCCTCCGGATTATATAATAACCGTTGTATCCGGGGCATTAGCCCAAATACCTGACAGAGGGATCATTATGGACCATATTCTTCGAAACCTTACAGAAGATATCGTAATATCGGAGCTCGACTCTATGATAAACAAGCTTGACTGCTGCAAATGCGACAAATGCAGGCTTGACATAGCGTCCTACGCTCTGAACCGGTTGCCGGCAAAATACATAGCCACCACCCAGGGCGAGCTTATGTCCAAGATCTCCATCATCGACAACGACTTCAGGATGCGCGTAGCAACCGAGCTTTCAAAGGGTGCCCAGGTAGTAAAAAAGAACCCGAGGCATGCAGCGGTTCCGAGCACGCCCCTTCCAAACCCCTTACCGGCGGTTATCGAAACAAAATGAAAAAGAGACTGTAAACTGAGTTTGCAGTCTCTTCTTTTTCATTCCATGCCTGTCTGGGCAGCAGGACTATGCGGAAGGCTTTTTTTGTACTCATTGTATTCCGCGTAAGCCTGCTCGAGGATCTGTTTTTCGTTTGCGAACTTCAGTAAGTGTATCGCTTCGTGATACTTATAAAAGCCCGAATCCACAAAAAACTCCTCGCGTTGCGGTTTGCTGTAATAGCTGTCAGCCATCATCAGATACCAGTGAACATCCTTCGAAACAACCTTCGAAGAAGCGCTGAAGGTATAGTGACTCTTTCCTATGTACTTTACGATTTCGCCCGTAGCGCCCGACTCTTCCTTTACTTCGCGAAGAGCGGTTTCTTCGAATGTCTCTCCTTTCTCCACTGTACCCTTGGGTAAGACCCAGCCTTCGTATTTGTTTTTGTAGTTCTTGTACAGCAGAAGGATCTTTCCTCTGAAGATAACAACACCACCACAGCTCGTTGCTTCAACCATAGTGCCTCCGTTTCGAGCCGGCAGCCTGAAAGCCGCCCACATCGGTGATATCAATTTGAATTAAGTATACAACAAGCGGTTTTATAATGCAAGAAAGAATTATCTTGACTTAAGCCCCCGTTTCTTTTAAAATTTTGCTCATGGGAAACACAGAATTCATAGATTTTTACAAGCTTCTGCAGGTTCACTACGACGCCTCCCCGGAGGTCATAAAGGCAGCGTACCTCAGGCTTACAAAAGCATATCATCCGGATTCCTCGAAGGCGCTCCCCGACGGCATTGCAGCGCTTAACGAGGCTTATTCTGTTTTAAAAGATGCACGGCTCCGCACGGAATACCACAAAAAGTGGCTTGCCCATTACACGGGGCTTTCTTCTATGAGCAGGTTTGCGTCACAGGGCGTGATCCCGGCAGACGCGACCCATACCGCCGCAAAAGAGGCTCTGGACCTGTTTTTCCGCTATCTTTGCATAAAAGAATGGGACGGAGCATATCAGCTCCTTACACTTCCGGACAGGACACGTACCTCTTTGGAGGATTTTGCGGACTGGCGCGAAGCAGTTGCTTTGTGCAGCGAGATCGCAGCCTATGATATCCGCTTTTCCCGCACATTGCACAACTGCGCGATAGATGGCGTAACATACAGCCAGGTATGCGAGTTCAACGTGACTATCTCTGAAATAGATATGGTCACCGGCGAAGCAAAGTCGACAACAGTCAAGAAATGCTGTGTTTATGATGATATCTCCTGGCATGTGTGGCTCGGGAACAGCAATGTCAAAGCTATGGCACTGCGTTTCAGGCTCGAGGCCGAGCACGGCAAGAATATAGATTCCATGGCCATTTATCACAATGCCGTTAACAGGATCGATCCGTTGACGGGACTTTTGAGTGAACAGGGATTTATTTCCGAACTTGAAGAAGAAGTCGAAAGAATGAAGCGTTACCGCACGCCCGTCACACTCGCAGCCTTTTACGTAAGAAGCTTTGACAGGGATAAAGACAGTGTTAACCTCTGCCGCTTCGCATGTATCGTGAGAGACGCAAAAAGGCGCACAGACAAAGCTGCACGCCTGAATAACGATATAATCATCTGTCTTCTGACAGATACCCGCAAGTTCAACGGGGAACTTGCGGCAAAGAAATTCTTAAAGCTTGCGGAGAAAAAGTCGAACGATGGCTATTCCGTATCTTACGGCATCATAACCTTCACGGGCGCCGAATCCATCCATTGCGCGATCAAAGACGTATGTGAAGAAGCCAGAAAAGAATTCTAAAACGGAACACAATTAATAATCTCTTATTTCGCTTATTCTTTACTGTAATCCACAAAGCTGATATCGAGGTCTACCGCGTTCGGGATACCGTCGATCTTTCCGGACTCTGAATACTGGAAGATGTTAAAGCTGTAAGGGAACTGCGATGTTGTCCCGTAATAAGCAAACCATCTGTCTATGTCGTTGAGCTGCGAAAGGTCCACAGCCGTCAGCATAAACCTGGAGTTTGCGTAGATCATAGGCCTGTAGCCCGCTTCCTTTATAGTATCGCAGAACGCCCTTGCAATGGCGGTTCTTTCCTCAAAAACAATGTTGTTCGCCCTGGCGTCCACATTTGCTATATCTTCTGTATCAAAAACTATGGGGTACTGCACATCATAGTCTTTTATCTTGCTGAGCACAAACTCGGCCTCTTCCACCGCTTCATCAGTGTTTATCGCCTCAGAGAAGAAGTAGATGCCTACTTTTATGCCGGCTGCGAGCGCCCCTTCAATGTTCTGCTTGAAGCACCTGTCCATCTCAAGAGTGCCTTCGCCGTAGCCTCTGTAGCCCAGCCTTATTATAACAAACTTCACACCTGCTGCTGCGACCTTCTCCCAGTCTATATCTCCCTGGTAGTGCGAAACATCGATACCCATGATGGATTGCACCTTGCCGTCCACCACATATTCAAAGGTGCCGTCCTCGTTCACGCGCATATTTGCCCAGTCGATGGAGATGGGCGTGATCTCGTCGTAGATGGGCAGCAGGAAGCGCTGTCCGCCCTTGGCGATGATGGTGACGTAGCTTGTAAAAGGAGCCACCTGGGGAGTGATTATGTTATCCTTTCCAAAGCCGGCCTGGCTCGGGATCGTAAAGGAGCCGAAGCGCGTACCGGAAACCTTGAATTCAAGGCCGTTCTTTGTCACAGAACCGGTAAGCTTTCCAAGGTATTCCTCGGCTGTGGTCTTGATCGTGCTCTCAAAGGATATGGTATCCCCATCAAGCTTCAGCTCGAAGCCGTCCTTGTAATCTATAACGTCCATTGAATCGTATTCGCCGGCCACAAAGGTATCCTTTGAAACAGAGTAAACGTACTTGGTGTTGGCATAGGTAAACTCCATAAGATACCGTTTTCCCTCATCCTCAAGAGAAGGATCCTCCGTAAACACCACCTTGTAGTTGCTCTCTATCCCGCCTGCGATATCCACAGTGCCGTAATTAAAGAGCTTGTTGGCGTCCACTATCTCGATCTTTTCGGGGAAACCGTTGGAATAGCCGATGAAGATAAGCTCCGAGGAGCCATCCCCGCCAAAGTCCCCAAGGATAGGGAGCAGAGACTTGACATCCGCCGTAAGATCGAAATCAAAATCCATCTCACATCTGTATCTGCCGTTATCGATTGTCACACGCTTGACTTCCTTTTCATCCGCAGGATACTCGTTGCGGTACAGGATCTTGAGCTTTCCGCTTGTAAAGACAAGGTGCTCGTAACCGTAAACAGTCTCGACGGAAGCAGCGAAAGGCGCTGTCTGCCCGTCACTGAGGCCAAGAACGTAGTCGTTAAGATCGTTGATTATGAAGCGGTTCTTTACCACCGGCTCCTCGTTGCCTGTAGGCACGGGAGTAGGTGTGCCGGGGTTAGTCCCGGGGGTGACATTTCTTCTTCCGAGGTTATAACCTACAACAAAAAGCACTGCTGCAAGGATGAGCGCCAATATCACCTTTATGATGGCGCCTGCCCTTCCGGCCTCCTTTTTCAGCGCCTTCTCTTCCATGGCCCGCATAGAGTCATCGCCCTTAAAGACCTTGCGCTCCTTGACCTTCACGGAAGCACCTGCCTCCTTGTCAAGCTCCTGCTGCTGGTTGATGGCGAAGTTTAGCATAGCCTCGTCCTCACGGAGCTTATTGGCTTCTTCCTGCTCCGGCGAGAGTGTGGGAGCTCCGGCGCCCTTTGCGGCATCAAACCCGGCTGCATCGGCATTTATCGTCCCCTCAGCCGCATCTGCGGCTTCCCTGATCTCCGGGATAGAGCTCTTTACCGCATTTTCCTGTGGTATCTCAAATGTATCGGGAACAGGCACCGAAACGTTTTCCGGTGCTGTGACAATATCATTCTTCTTTTTCTTAGAAAACAGACCCATCTGTATCCTCCAAAAAACTAGTTATATCAAACCTGCCGGGCGCTTGCGCTACCTCAGCAGAAGGTAGATCATAGTAATGCAAAAACCGATACAGAACATAAGGATACCAAAGGAAAGACTGCTCTCAAGCATGTGCATCTTGCGCCGTGTGAGCTCCAGCTCCTCGGCGTAGGCAACAACGTGGTCAACGTTTTTCGGGTGTTTTTTCCTGACTGTCCTGTTCAGGAAGCGCTCCACCGCATTTGCGGCCCGTCCAAGCTTCGTTGTCTCAACAGTTCCTATATACCTGTGTTCCGTAGGATTTTCTTTGTATAAAGTCTTCCTGAGCGCCAGCGTGATGAGGTCGGTACCTTCGCCGAAAACTCTTGCCAGCACTGAAAGAAAGATATTAGATATATTATACACGAACCGTGGCAAAACGTCACTAAGAAACATAAATATCGTGCCAAAAACTTTTGAGAGCAGGTCAAGCAAAGGTCTGTAGACAGCATCCTCAAGATCGAGTTTCTTCGGCCATCTGTCAACATAGACCTTTACACCGTTTTCGTTCTTCATTAGCAGTGTCCGTACGACGCCAAAATACAGCGCTGCACCGACAACAAGAGAAATCCCCGCACCCTTTAAGTTTTCAAGGTTAAAGAAATGCACATGATGCAGCTCTCTCACGTACCTTGAAAAGAACGGTAAAGCTGCGGTTGCAAGTTTGTCATAGAAAACGTGCGGAAGGATGCCGAATACAAGGATCATCACTGCCGGAAGGCCTATCGCGACACGCCCCGCGGGAGTTATGTAATCAATATCGGTTTCGCGCATATATACTTCGTTTGAAACGTTTTTCTCTATAAACAGCGCAACAAAAAGCTTTGTCATGTATGCGACAGTGATACCGCCGGAAACAAGGAATATGATCTCCACAGCCTTAAGGAATCCGAAGTGCTCAACGCCTTCGACTATCGCTTCATGGATCATCGTCTTGCTAAGATACCCCGAAAAGCCGGGAATACCGCCAAGTCCGACAGCGCCCATCAAAAAGCATACCATCAGATAAGGTTTCTTTCTGCCAAATCCTCTTATCTCGTTAAGGTTCAGTTTGTGCAGGTTCTGCATTACGACACCTGCGCAAAGGAACAGCACAAGCTTGAACAGCGAATGGTTTACCATGTGAAGGAACGCTCCGCCCATTGCAAGTGACTCTTTAGGCGTAAGGATGACCATCGATATGCCGGTCAGGATAAAGCCTATCTGCGATACGGACGAGCAAGCAAGCGTACGTTTCAAGTCAACAGAGAACAATGCGAGCACCGCTCCGACGACCATAGTGATCATCGCAAGGATCATCATTACTATTCCCGCAGGTACAAGCCCCGCATAGATCTTGCAGCAGACAAAGATAACGCCGTAAACACCGGCTTTTGTGAGCATACCCGAGAGAACCGCACTTGCGGGAGCAGGTGCTACCGGGTGCGCCTTCGGAAGCCAGATGTGGAGCGGGAAAACGCCGGCTTTTGCGCCAAAGCCCACAAGGATCAGCGCTCCGCCGATGTAAACTTTTGTCCTCATCCCATCTGTCACGATCCGTATCGATGAATATAGTGAAGCCACCGGATCCGCATGCCAAGCGATCATATTGAGATCGAGCATATGCAAGCTGCTGTAGATCAAAAAGATACCCATCAGCGCCACAAGACCGCCTATCACCGCTATCGCAAGATAGGTCTCTGCAGCCCTTAAAGCCTCTTTTGTCTCCTCCTGCGCAACAAAAACGTAGGATGCAAAGGACATTATCTCAAAGAACAGGAATGCCGTAACAAGGTCTGCGGAAAGGAATACACCTATCGTCGCGCCAAGTGTCACAAGCCAGAAGAAATAATACCTGTTCGTGTTTTTGTGATGAAGAAAATAGCGTTTTGATGCGAGCGAGCACATAGCCCACATAAACACCGCAAGTTCTGTGTAAATAAACCTGAAGCCGTCTATGCGGAACCTTATGCCGAACATGCAGAACGGAACATCAACAAAAAGACTGTTTGCGATAACAGGGTTTTCCCCGTCCGTCAGGGCAACGTTCAGTGTGAGCGCAATAAAACCAAGCTCAAAGATCGTAAATGCGGGAACAAATATATCTCTGAACTTCTCGTGCTTTTTGCCGGCAAAGTAGCTTACAAAAGCCGCTAAAAACGGGGCAAACACAGATATTAAGATTGAAACTTTATTGTTCATCCGTCCTCCGTCATCAGCCGGCCGCAAGCGCCATCAGCGCGTTTACGAGCGGTGTTGAAGTGAAACTGAGTATTATTATCACAAGAGTGAAAAACGCAAGGGGCCCCCACATCTCGAAGTCAGGCTTGCGCGCCTCGAGGTAAACCACGGTATTGGCCTTTGGCGGGAACCATGCGCGTGTCGCAAGGGACAGCATATAGATCGCCGTGCAGAACGCGGAATACATGAAAACGCCAACAGCCGCGTAAAAAGCGGGGTTTGCGGTCTCAACGAGTGCCGAGGCTATGGTCCACTTGCTTATAAAACCTATAAAAGGCGGGATGCCTGTAAGGGCAAGGCCTGAAACTGTAAAGAAAGCCATAACCCAGGGCAGGCGTTTTCCGATCCCGTTACATTCATCAACAAAGCTCCTGCCCTCTCTTTGCATCACAACGCCCACGCAGAAGAAGGAATTGATCTTCATGAATGCGTGGTAGACCATGTGAAGCAGGGCTGCGCAAAGGCCAAGTCCGCTCATTGAGCATACTCCGAGAAGTACGTACGAAAGGTTGGCCATTGTGGAGTAGGCAAGCCTTCTCTTAAGGTGCGTTTCGCGCACAGCCATAGTGGAGCCGTAAAGGATGGTGGCGCAGACCAGGAAAAGGCAGACATAGTGCGCCCATGAGCCTTTAAGGTAATCCGTACCGTATCCGTAGTAGGTAAGCCTGATAAGAACAAAAGCTCCGCCCTTAACAACGGCAACTGCGTGAAGCAGGGCTGTTACAGGTGTTACGGCAACAGATGCCGATATGAGCCAGCTTCCGAAAGGAAACAGGGCTGTTTTCACGCCAAAACCGCAGAATCCGCATACGAATGTGAAAAGGAGCAGGTTCCTCGGGAAAGCGTTAACGTCTATAATGCCGCCGAAGGCAAAGTACTCTCCTTCCTGGGCAATAAGGACGCATATCAGGGAGATGAAGCCGAAGGCAGCGCCTCCGAGCATGTATTTCAGGTATTTTCTTGCGGCTTTTATCGACTTGTGATCCCTTATGTGGATAACAAGAGGGAAAGTAACAAGTGACAAGGCCTCAAAGAAAATGTACATAGTGAGCGGGTTTGCGGAATAGGCAAGGCCAACCGTGACACCGTAGGTCATAATGTAAAAGGCGAAGAAACTGTTCACCCAGCCTGCATCCTTTGAGAGGTGCTCCCTCTCATGCTCCATGTAGGAAAAGGCGTAGATCGTCGCAGGGATCCAGAGAACAGCCACCATGCAGGAAAACAGCCTTGCGGGGCCGTCCAGGAAAAGGGACAGCCTTATATGGTTGGCGAAAACCGCCAGATCCAGGGGCTCAAGGTCCAAAAAGGCGAGCACGAAAACAACGGTGCTGTTAAGACACAGAGCAGGCAGGAAAAAGAGCTTCCTTTTGCGCCTGTCCATGTTCTTGAACCGCAGCGAGACAACGCCGTATATCACCGGAAATAGAACCGGGAAAAGTAACAGGTAATTCATGTTTTACTCCGGGCCGCGGGTTTCCCCGCAGCAGACCATTTATTGTACTGCCGGCAAAAGCCGTTAGATCGAAAGGCTTTCAAGTATCCTTATAAGGCAATCACACAGCGGAGTCGAGAAGATTCCAAGCAGCGCGGTGAGGGAGGCCAGGACGATCATGGGGACAAGCATCAGAGGCCCTACATCATTTTTGGGCAAAGGCTCGAAATCCTTGCCGGGAAGGAAGCCTTTCACTGTCACCGGAAGCAGGTAGCCTGCCGTAAGAAGGGCGCTCAGGAGCAGGATCACAGGCCCGAGCCAGCTAAAGAAACCTGTTCCGGAGTCAAGAGATCCGGTGCAGAGGTACCACTTGCTCACAAAGCCCGAAAGAGGCGGGATACCAATGAGGGCAAGCCCCGCTATCGTGAAGCACCAGGTGGTGTAAGGCATTGTCTTTCCTATGCCCGTAAGCTCGTCAACCCGCTTCCTGCCGGTCTTCTCGATATATGCGCCGGCGCAGAGGAAAAGCGTGTTCTTGATGGCCGAGTGGAAAATAACGTGGAGCAGGCCTCCGAGGATCCCCACAGGACTGAGGGTCGCAAAACCGAAAAGCACGTAGGAAACCTGGCTCACAGAGGAATAAGCGAGGCGCTTTTTCAGCAGCGGCTCGCGGTAAGCCAGCATCGAGCCCATAAACACCGTAAAGAGCGTAAGGGCAAGCCACGTATAATGTACCCAGGACCCGCGGATGAAATCCACACCGATCACGAAGAATACTATCCTGAAGATCGCAAGGACGCCGGCCTTTGTGATGATACCCGAAAGAACGGCACTTGCGGGGGTAGGCGCTACAGGGTGCGCCGTAGGCAGCCAGGCGTGGAGCGGGAACATACCTGCTTTACAGCCAAAGCCTATGAGCACAAGGAGGGTCGAAACCTGCATAAGGGTGTTGCCCTTAAATGGTGCCATCGAACCACCGGCCACAAAGTCCAGGGAAACGCCTTCCCTGTAGATGACAAAGAAGAAAAACAGGGCCACAAAAGCACCGCCTATCGAATAGAACAGGTACTTGAGGCCTGCAAGGACCGCTTCCTTCGTGCGCTCGTGAAGCACAAGAGGGAAAGAAAGGAGGGTCATCAGCTCATAGAAAAGGTACATGGAAACAAGGTTTCCGCTGAAGCAAAGCCCAAGGAGCGACCCGTAGACCATAAGGTAAAAGGCAAAAAACCTGTCCGTCTCCTCTTCTTCCTTCATGTAGCCGAAGGCATAGAACAGGACCAGGGACCAGATCACGGTCACAAGTGTGGCAAAGACTGCAGAAATGCTGTCGGTGCGCATGAAGACCGGCAGGCTCTCCGTAAGCTTAAAGACCATGAGAGTGGTGCCGTTGCAGGCGTAAGACACTATCATCGCAAGAACGCCTGAAGCGAACACCGAGCAGGCCAGATAAGCATTCTTTGCAATATCGGACTTTAAGAACTTAAGCGCCGGGAAAATGGCGCCAAGAAAGATTGGCAGCAATATTGCGATCAAGATTAAGATATTTCCGTCCACTGTTAACTCCTGTCCTCATCCGAACATTTTAATGCCGGATTCAAGAATCTGAATGATATATCCCGAAAACAGGCCGATAAAGACGTTCGCCGCGATAAACAGCGACAGTGAGAAAATGTATTCCGGTCTGTTTCTTTTTTCAACAAGCGCAAGGTCAGAGTCCTGATACAGCCTTATCACGACTCTGAAAAAGTAGCCTACCATAAGGATGGTGCTTAATGCAAGGGTGAGCATCACTGCCCAGAACTTGATCCCGGACTCGGTGCCCGTGGCAGCCATCGCTATGTAAAGCTTTGACGAAAAGCCTGCAAACAGCGGGATCCCCACCATGGAGAAGCTCCCCACGAGGAAGGTAAAGGCTGCAAAGGGATTGCGCTTCCCTGCGCCCTTTATATCCTTGTATTTGTAGGAATCAAAGGCGTCAAGCTCTATCGTGGTGGCTGTAAAGACGCCCTCTCCGCTCTGGCTTTCAAGAGAAAGGGGATCCTTCTTCGCCTCTTCTTTCTGCTCCGCACTCAGCTCATGCTTAGGCGAAACAGAGGCGATCCCGGCCATTGCAAGGAAAAGCATGGGCTTTGTGAAGGCGTGCATATAAAGATGCAGGAGCGCCGCGCTCATCCCGGCTTCGGTCCCAAGGCCGATGCACATGAAGATATAGCCTATATGGGAAACCGAGCAGAAGGCGCACATCCGCCGGATGTCGTTCTGCCCGAGAGCGTGCACGGAGCCCATCAGCATGGCTATAAGCCCGCATATGAAAACGATGGTGAGCACGTGGCTTCCGAGGATTGAATCCACGCCTATAACGCGGTAGTAGATCTTTATCAGCAGGAAAATATAGCCCTTCGACGCAAGCCCTGACAGCAGCGCGCTGGATGTGGGGAAGGAATGGCTGTATGCGTCCGGGATCCACATATGGAACGGGTAAAGGCCGCTCTTTATGGCGAGTCCCACCGTTATCAGGCCTATTACCACAAGCAGAGGCACGCGGTATTCGCCGGAGGCACCCAGGGCTTTTATGGAGTCGTGGATGTTTTCCATCAGGAGATGCCCGGTGATGGTGTAAAGCAGCGTGATCCCGATGAGCACAAGGCCCGAGCCCAGTAGGCTCATAGTCATATACTGGATGGCGGAGGCAATGGATTTGCCCGTGCGGCGGATCATGATGAAGCCGCAGGCCGCGATCGTGTTGATCTCGATAAAAACGTATGCCGTAAACAGGTCGTTTGTGTAGACAAGCGCAAGCAGCGCGCCTGTCAGCAAGCCTGTCAGGATGTAAAAGTAATTCTGCTTCGACCTGTCCGTCGCACGCTCAGTGTAGCGCGCGCCCCCGACGATGATGAGCAGTATTATGAACGAAAAGGCGGTAGCCGTCATGCACTCTGTCTGGCCTGCGCGGATCTCGTTGCCCCAGGGAGCCGGGAAATGGCCCATCCAGTAAACGAAGGAGCTTTCGGTGACGCAGGTATAGACAAGCGTGGAAAGTGACAGCAGGAATATCACGCCCGTGGCAAAAAAAGAGACGTATTTTGCGGCTCTCCCCTTCAGGACCGAGCAGACCACGGCGCCCAGCATCGCCACCATTATGGAGAAGAAGGGGAAATTCTTGATAAACTCCATCAGGACTCCTCCTTGTTCGCGTAGATGAGGATCCGGTCAAGGTCAAGGGTCTTGTAGCGGGCGTAGAGCACACACGTCATGGAGAGCATGAGGGCTGTTACGCTGACAGATACTACGATACCCGTGAGCACAAGGCCGCTTGGGATCGGGTTGATGTATGCGGACACCGACTGCACGCCGTCCGTGATAATGGGGGCTTTCCTGCCCTCGATATAGCCTTTTACCGCAAGGAAAAGGTACACGGAGGTATCCATTATGTTGAAGCCGATGATCTTTTTTATCAGGTTTTTGCTGAAAAGCAGCGTTGCAAAGCCGATCACGAAAAGAACGGCCGAAGCGATCTCGTAGTATTTCGAAAGAAATTCCATTTTAGACCGATCCTTTCCTGAAAAGTGAGTAGAAAGCGTACATTGTGCAGGCCACAATAAGGCCGACGCAGATATTGAGCGGAAGGATGAGGCCGGAACTTAGGATCGCCCCGGGGGTCCCCTTCGGGATACCGCTCTCAAGGTGGTTTGCGCCCGTAAAGAAGGAATAGCTCTTTGCAAGGCAATAAAACGTAAGTGAAACGAAGGTTATCCATTTCACGCGCTTTTCGTTGATGATCTTGTGGGTCTCCTGATAGCCGAAGGCCGACAGGTAAAGGATAAGGCCGGCGCCCATTATGGCTCCGCCCGAAAAGCCGCCGCCCGGCGAGATGTGGCCGTTCAGCACCACATAAATCCCGAAGATCATGATCATAGGGAACAGGACACGGGTGATGTTCCGAAGGATCGTGTCTTTCCTGGGCTCGAAGCGATGGTCGCGCTCTATCTCCCTGAGCCTCCTCTTCTTCTCCTCGTCGTTTTCACCGATCTTGAGCATAATGAACACACAGCCCGACGCAATGAAAAGCACGCAGGATTCGCCGAAGGTATCGAAAGCACGATAGTCGAGGATCATCCCGGCTACGATGTTGACGGCTCCCGTCTCTTCAAGACCTTTCTCGATATAGCGCTCCGGAACCTCGTTGTTTGCAGGGTTTCCCGGGGCTCCAACCTCAGGCAGGAAGCTGATGGTATAAAGCAGCACAGCAAGAAGGCTTAGGCACGCCAGGACAGAAACCACGGTGTAGATCTTGCCAAAATGCGCGAAAGCCACGTCTTTGCGGGCGTTTGCCTCGGCACGGGCCTGGACCTTTATCTCCTCTGTTTTCGCGATATACCTTTCTTTTCTCTCCAGCGAAACAGGCTTGTGGTTTACCTCGTAGGCGCCGATGTCGGGTGACGACTCGCCGTTAAGCCATTTATTGAATTTTTCATTAATCTTCTTCATAAGTTTAGTATATTGTTTTCGCAGAAATAATCAAGCGTAAAATCAAAAAACCCTCTCTTGGGGAAAACCTGTTTTTCGGCTGCCTTCCGGACAATGCATCATGTCGTAAAAATGGTTTGACCGCGCCAAAATAAAGGTGTAATATGGATTTATAGGGTTTTACCCTTTCAATTTGCCTTATCGAAATGTAGAACATATACTCCGGAGGGCCCATGAAAACACTATTTAATGATAATTGGTCGTTTGCACTTCTTCCCATTGGCACAACCATCGCGGAAGCCCTTGATCCGGGTGTCAAAAAAGCCCCGGTGGACATTCCCCACGACTGGCAGATCTACGACACAGGCAACCTCTACTCCACGGGGACGGGCTGCTATTACAAAACCTTCACGCCAAGCCTTGAGGGCAGGACATCCCTGCTTTTTGACGGCGTGTATATGGACAGCGAGGTATATGTGAACGGGGAAAAGGCCATCGAGTGGAAAAACGGCTACACGCCTTTCCTTGTGGACATCACAAAATTCCTCGTTGAAGGCGAAAACAGCATAACAGTCCTTGTAAACTACCGGGAGCCCAACACACGCTGGTACTCCGGCGCCGGTATCTTCAGGGATGTACATATCATCGAGACAGGCGTTGTGCATATCGTCCACAACGGCGTATACATCACCGCAAGGCCCACAGACGAAACAGCCCTCGATGGCGACTGGGCAGTTGACATCTCCGTAGAGTTGATAAACGAAGCCGGAGAAGGCGCAAAGCCCCTTGAATGCCTCGTCGAAAACACCGTCGAAACGTCATCCGGCAAGAAACTGTGCTCTTTTGAAGGGCTTGTCACCCTCTTCCCGGAGGGTCCCATCCCCTACGAGACCGTAAGTACAGACACC
Source organism: Lachnospiraceae bacterium (assembly GCA_017958465.1). Taxonomy (GTDB): domain Bacteria; phylum Bacillota; class Clostridia; order Lachnospirales; family Lachnospiraceae; genus SZUA-448. Next base: position 2,130 of record JAGDCQ010000178.1, on the reverse strand, counting down.
GGAAGGTATTCCCTCATCTACAGCGGAACGGCCCACGTTAAGGCGCCCGAGCTCTGGTCTGTCGAAAACCCGTCACTCTACAAAGTCCTTACAACCCTGAGCTGCGGTAACGTCCTGCTGGACTCCGTCGAAAACACTCTTGGTTTCAGGACCATAAAAGCAACGCCTGACAAGGGGTTCTTCCTCAACGGCAAACACATAAAGCTGAACGGCGTCTGTATGCACCACGACCTTGGCGCCCTTGGCTCCGCCTTCAATGTAACGGCCTTAAGGCGCCAGTTTATGAGCCTTAAGAAAATGGGCGTGAATGCCATAAGGACGTCCCACAACCCGGTTGCGGAGCCCTACCTTGCCCTTGCGGACGAGATGGGAATGCTGCTGGACTCCGAGTTTACGGATATGTGGGAGCGCTCAAAAACAACCTACGACTACGCAAGGTTCTTTAAAGACTGGTGTGAGCGCGATGTGGCTGCCTGGGTCCGCAGGGACCGCAACCACCCGAGCGTTATCATGTGGAGCATAGGCAACGAGATATACGACACCTTCTTCGAAAACGAAGGTGTTCCCATAACATTAAGGCTCACAGGCTATATCCGCAGGCACGATCCCGACTGCCACGCCCTTACTACCATCGGTTCTAACCAGATCGAGTGGGAAGGCGCGCAGAAATGCGCCGACCACCTGGACGTTTCCGGCTACAACTATGCGGAGCGCCTTTACGATATGCATCACAAACTGCGTCCCGACTGGGTGATCTACGGGAGCGAGACCTCTTCCACCGTGCAAAGCCGCGGCATTTACCACTTCCCGGCCGCAAAGCGCCTCCTCACCCACGACGACAACCAGTGCTCAAGCCTTGAAAACTGCAGCACCAACTGGGGAGCCCCAAGCCCCACAAAGGTCCTCACCATAGACAGGACGAAGGACTATTCTCTCGGCCAGTTCATCTGGACGGGCTGGGATTACATAGGCGAGCCCACTCCTTACTTCACCAAGAATTCGTACTTTGGCCAGGTGGATACGGCAGGCTTCGAGAAGGATTCCTACTACGCCTACAAGGCTGAGTGGACGGACGGCAACGTATCTCCAATGGTCCACATCCTGCCCTACTGGGATTTTAACGAGGGGCAGCTGGTGGATGTGCGGATATACTCAAACGCCGCAAAAACAGAGCTCTTCCTGAACGGCAGGTCCATGGGCACCTTTGACCACAACCACAAGGACGGCAACGAGATCTCCGGCAAATGGCAGATCCCTTATGAAAAGGGTGAGATAAAGGCTGTAGCCTACGATGAAGACGGGAAAACAGTGGCAACGGACGTTCAAAAGTCCTTTGGAGATACGGCGGCCCTGGCGCTGCTCCCGGACAAGCGTGAGCTAAAAGCAAACGGCGAGGACCTTATATTCGTGGAGATAAAGGCTGTGGATTCCGAAGGAAACTTTGTCGCAAACGCAAGGAACAGGGTAAACGTGACAGTTTCCGGCGCCGGAAGGCTCCTTGGCCTTGACAACGGCGACAGCACGGACTACGAGCAATATAAAGGCACCGCAAGAAGGCTGTTTTCAGGAAAGCTCCTTGCCATCATAGGCGCAACAACGGAGCCCGGCGAGATCACCCTCACGGCAGAATCCCCGGAGATCCCCTCAAGCATCCTTGTGCTGAACGCAGTGTCTGCGCCTGTACGAAAGGGCATCTCCTGCGTTACCGAAAACTACGCTGCCAAGCCACTTGACGATATCCCTATCAGAAAGATAGAGCTTGGCTGCTCAGAGTCCAGGACCCTTACAAAAGAAACCCCTTCCGTTACAGTCACCGCGGTGATACTCCCGGAAAACGCCACATATTCGGACATCAAGTGGAAAGCCCTTAACGAATCCGGCGTTGAAGCCAATTTTGTAAAGCTTGAGAAGGCCGGGACAGTCTCCTCTCTTGTTGAAGGAAAAGAAGTAAACGATGCAGTGCGAGTCACGGCTTTTGGCGACGGCACTTTCAGGTTAATGTGTACAGCCTCAAACGGAAGCGACTACCCGCAGGTCATCTCGGAGTACGAGTTTGAAGCCGAAGGCTTTGGAAAAGCCGGGATCGACCCCTACTCGCTGGTATACGCTTCCTTAAGGACGAGAGAAACC
>JAGDCQ010000177.1 GCA_017958465.1 Lachnospiraceae bacterium | reverse complement strand
CTGCTGGATGTGGATTTTGCCATGGTTGGGGCAGGGTACGGCTTAAAGACCTACACCTGCAGGAATCTTGAGGAGTTAAAGGCAGCGGTTGAGGATGCAAAGACTCAGGAAAAGAGCTGTCTGTTTGACCTGAAGGTGCTTCCGAAGACCATGACGGACGGATATGACGCCTGGTGGAACGTGGGTATCGCAAGAGTTTCCGAAAAAGGGTCGGTTCGCGAGGCTTGTGAGGGCGTCCTTGAAGGCCGCTCAAAGGCAAGGGCATATTGAGTTTGAATAAGTCCGAGGACTTATTCACTTTCAATACTGACAATAGACCAAAGGTCTATTGTAGAGTCCGAATAAGTCCGAAGGACTTATTCACTTTCAATACTGACAATAGACCAAAGGTCTATTGTAGAGTCCGAATAAGACCGAAGGTCTATCGTAGATAATTGTTAAATTGGTTTTTGACTGCGTTTATGCACGGAAAGGGAGATTATGAGTAAATTGTTCGGGTATCCCGGGTTTAACAGTGATGGTGAGAAGATACTCACCACATATACAAACGAGTACAGCGATATGATGATGGATATCCGCGTGTACAGGATGGAAAAGGGCAGGAAGCGCTCCTTTGCCCGCGAGGGTGAGGAAATGGCTCTGCTGCTGCTCAAAGGCTGCGTTTCCTTTGAGTGGGAAAAGGAGAACAGGACTGTGAGCCGGAAAAGCGTTTTCGAGGAAGGACCCTGGTGCCTCCACGTTTCCTCGGGGACGGCTGTTGAAGTGACGGCGGAGTCTGAGAGCGAGATCCTTGTGCAGTGCACGCATAACGACAAGGCTTTTGACGCAAAGCTTTACGCGCCCGCGGACGCGCCCTGGAAGTATTCATGTAAGGGACAGTACGGAAACACCGCTAACAGGCAGGTGAACACCATCTTTGATCACGACATTGCGCCCCTCTCAAACATGGTTTTGGGGGAAGTGCTAAACGACAGGGGAAACTGGTCCGGATACCTGCCGCACAGGCACCCGCAGCCCGAAACCTACTATTTCCTGTTTGACAGGCCGGAAGGGTTTGGGGCAAGTTTTGTTGGAGACAGCGTGTTTAAGAGCGTTGACGGCAGCTTTTCCGCGATCCCGGGAGGGGAGCTCCACCCGCAGGCTGTGGCTCCGGGCTTCAGGATGTACACCTGCTGGATGATCCGTCATCTGCCCGGAAACCCGTGGCTTCAGACAGACCGATGCGAGGATGAAAGGTATGTCTGGATGCATGACGCCGAGTTTTGATGCCGGACCGGAACAAAGCCAAACAGGCATTTTGAAAGAAGAGGTAACAGAATGGTCAAGGAATTACTTGTTCCAAAGCAGGTCTTCTCGGGGGAAAAGGCTCTCGAAAAGGCCGGAAGCACTATAAAAGGACTCGGAAAGAAAGCCCTCATAGTTACGGACAGCGTGATGGTGAAGCTTGGGAACTGCGCGTATCTTGAAAAGGTCCTGAAAGAAAATGATGTTGATTTTGCAGTGTTTGACGGAATAAACGGAGAGCCTACGGACAAATATATCGAAGAGGGGCTTAAAGCATACAAGGAAGCGGGCTGCGACTTTCTTATAGCCCTTGGCGGGGGCTCGCCCATCGATTCAATGAAGGCAATTGCTGCGCTTTCCGTCAGCGGAAAGAAGATCGGCGAATATATGGGGAAGGTGATAGATGTAGCAATGCCGCCTACAGTGGCGATCCCCACAACTGCAGGGACCGGCTCGGAGGCTACGCAGTTTACTATCATCACCGATACTGAAAAGGATATTAAAATGCTGCTCAAGGGGCCTTGTTTGATGCCCGGGATCGCAGTTATCGATCCGGCCTTCACACTTACGGCACCGCCAAAGATCACTGCCGCCACAGGGCTTGATGCCCTTTGCCACGCCACAGAGGCCTTTACGTCGAGAAAGGCGACTGTCCTTTCGGACACCCAGGCGCTTTCGGCTGTAAAGCGGATATTTGAGTATCTGCCGATAGCCTTTCACGACGGAAGCAACGTTAAAGCAAGGGAGGAGATGTCCGTTGCGG
>JAGDCQ010000176.1 GCA_017958465.1 Lachnospiraceae bacterium | reverse complement strand
CGGGATAATGCTGTTTATAAGGCAAACCGCTGCCGTCTGGGTAAGAGTAGAACCTGTGAGCTTTGCAAACTCAGGAAGTGTCATTGGATCCCTTGCCTTTATCAGAGGCTCGAAACCGTCGCCCGTGTAAATAAGACCCGCGAGCCTCTCGCGTTCTTCCTTCCAGTCTGCTTTTGCCTTCTCTATCTCCCCGTTGTAAGCTGTTTTATAGCCCTTTTCTTCAAGGACCGATGTAAGCTTTTCAACGGTAGCCTTTGCGTCTCCCACGGCGCAAACCGCATCCATTTTCATAGCGTGGAAGCGGCTGATATTGATAGTTGCTATCTTAATATTCTCGTTTGCAAAAAACGATTTTGAAGAAGTGGTAAAGTCCGAGAGCCTTGTGCCTATTGCAAGCACAGCATCCGCATCCTTTGCGATCCTGTTAGCGGCACTCGTTCCCGTAACACCTATGCCGCCAAGGTTATATTTGAAGGATGAGATGCAGGCGCTCTTTCCCGCCTGGGTCTCACCAAAAGGAATCCCAAACCTTTCGCAGAAACGCTCAATCGCCTCGCCGGCCTCAGAATACCTGGCGCCTCCGCCAACGATCACTATAGGCTTCTTAGAATCCAAAAGGACTTTTGCAACATCAAGGATCTCCTCATCTACCGCGGAAGGACGCGTTATCCTGTGAACGCGCTTTTTGAAGAAATACTCAGGATAATCGAAAGCCTCACCCTCAACATCCTGCGGCAGCGCTATACAGCAGGCTCCGCAGTCCGCAGGGTCCGTCAGCACTCTCATTGCGTTTATAAGGGCTGTCATCACCTGCTCCGGCCTGTTTATCCTGTCCCAGTACCTGCAAACAGGTTTAAAAGCATCATTTGTGGTTATTGTAAGGCTCCCCGGCTGCTCAAGCTGCTGCAGCACAGGGTCCGGCTGGCGGGATGCGAAAGTGTCCGAAGGGAACACGAGCAGCGGCAGGTTGTTCACAGTAGCCGTAGCGCAGGCTGTGACCATATTTGCGGCACCCGGCCCTATTGAAGAAGCACAGGCGATGATCCGCCTTCTGTTGCTCTGCTTTGCAAAAGCTATAGCCGCATGGCACATTCCCTGCTCATTGCGCCCCTGCATCACCCGAAGGCTTCCGGGGTTTGTGTCGAGAGCCTCTCCAAGTCCCACTGCTATACCGTGGCCGAACAGCGTAAAGAAACCTTCCACAAACTTTGTTTCTACGCCGTCAAACGAAACATATTGATTGTCCAGAAACCGAACGATCGCCTGCGCGGTCGTAAGCCTTATGGTCTTTCCCATTGATCCTTCTCCTTTGGCTTTTAGCCCTTGTGTTACCCGGTCACACTCTTGCGACCATCTCTCCGTAAAGCTTCTTTTCCTCTTCGATAAAAGCCTGTACCTCATCTGCGGTCGGCAGGTCATCCGAGCAGTTGTTGCTGCGCACCATCATAGATGCCTCCGCAGAGCCGAATTCAAGGCATCTGTCAAGGCTCCAGCCGCTAAAGAGCCCGTATATGAAACCTGCGCCGTAACCGTCTCCGCCGCCGAACCCCTTTCTTGCGGTAACAGGGAAGGGCTTTATCTCAAACTTCTCCCCGGCCTTAGTATAAGCTGCGGAGCCCTTCATCCCGTGCTTTATCACAACAAGCTTAGCGCGCTTTCCAAACCAGAAAGCAGCGGACTCCTCATCGCTCATCCCGGGCGCGATTATCCTCTCCGTAAGGTCAAACTCTTCTCTCGATCCCATTATAAGATCCGCCATAGAAGCCATCTGGGAGTAATAGATGGAGATGTCGTCCTTGTTCTTCCAGTTGTAGTCCCTGTAATCAATATCAAAGATCAGGAAGGTACCGTTCTTTACCGCAAGCATAGCGGCCTTAAGCGCAGCCTCCCTCGAAGGCGACTCCGAGAGCGAAGTGCCTGATATAAGGAGCACCTTGGTGTTTTTTATGTATTCCTCGTCAATATCCTCTACAGAAAGCTTAAGGTCTGCCGCCATATTGCGGTACATAAGGATACTGCTCTCCTTTGGGGACAGCATCTCTGTAAAGGTAAGTCCGAGCTTTTCGCCGCCTGTACACCTTGTGACACGGGAAGTGTCGATTCCGCGGGCGTTAAAATAATCCACCACACAGTCGCCGAAGGCATCATTTGAAACCTTTGCAAAGAAACCGGTCTTAAGGCCGTGTTTTGACACTCCCACGGCGATGTTTGCCGGGGACCCTCCCACGAACTTCTCGAAATAATGCACTTCCTTTAAGGGCTTGAACTCCTCCTTCACAGCGTCGCTGTAGGCAGGATTGAAATCTATGGCGAT
>JAGDCQ010000175.1 GCA_017958465.1 Lachnospiraceae bacterium | reverse complement strand
TTTGTACCTTAAACAGCCATTTCTGATCGTTTAAGGTACACTTTAGCTTCCGCTTTAGCTTTCTCAAAGAAATTTTTGTACCTTAAACAGCAATTTCTTATCGTTTAAGGTACACTTCCATCCTTAACAGACGGGATACAGATCCTTACCCACGCCCGATGTAAGTTTCAACCAGAGAAACAGCTCCAAAGTTGATATACGTTTCCCCGCAGCCCGCATGCCAAGGAAGCCAAGCGCCGCCGGGCAGTGGGCAAACTGATAGGCGAAGCCCTTAGGTTGTTCCAAGCCGAGCAGGGCCCGTGCGGATTTGCTTTTGTTTATAGAAATCGAGGGAGGGCGAGCCCGCAAGGTGCTTCACGGGGATATCTCGAGCCGTCGGTGCTTAACGAGCTCAAGCCAAAGGCGCAGAGCGAGTTTAGCACCGCTACGAAGCTCGAGCTAAGGCGCGAGCCGGCCCCGTGAAGTACCTTGCGGGCTCGCCCGACCGTACAACCACAGAACCGTCCCCCGGGTCGGAGCCGTTGTTTGCACACTGCCCGGCGGCGCTTGGCTTCCGGAGGATGCAGGCTACCGTACAACCACAGAGCCCGTCCCCCGGGTCGGAGCCGGTGGTAGGGCTTCCGGGATTTACAAAACCGCAGAATTATAGTATAATAAATGATCATTTAACGGAGGTAAGCTTATGTCGGATGACCAGCTCTACAAGCAGTATCTGGCCGGAGACGGATCCGCCGGCGACAGTCTGATGATCCGCTACGCCGACGTTCTCAAGGCGTATCTTGACAGTTTCCTCCACAATCCGCAGGACGCGGAGGACCTGATGCTGGACTGCTTCACCATCATTCTGGTGAGAAAACCGGCCATAAAAGAAGGCGGCTTTAAGGCATACCTCTTCAAGGTTGCCAGGAACAAAGCCACCCGCCTGTGGCGGTTCAAGTCCGATCACCCGGAGTTCGATCTGGACGAGGAGCTGCCCCTGCAAGGGGACCTTCCCGAGGACTCCGCCGTAAAAGACGACAGGAGCCGGATCCTGCAGCACGCACTTAACAACATCGCTCCCCAGTACCGCGAGGCCCTGTGGCTCTTCTACTTTATGGATATGGGCTACGACCAGGCCGCAAAAGTAATGGGGTGTTCAAAGAAAAAGATCGCAAACCTGCTCCAGAACGGAAAGAGCAGGCTGCGGGCAGAACTTGAAAAGGAGGGGATGACCTATGCCGACATCTGAAGACAGGATCAAAGAGCTGCACCGGCGTATGGATGCCATGGAACAGGCCGACAACCGCCGCAGGTACAAGATAATCTCCACTGTGGCTTTTGCTGCCTGCTTTGCTCTTACGGTGGTCCTGGCCCTCATTTTCGCCCAGCTTCCCGTGAGCGGAGCCGCTCCTGTCACCGACAGCGCCACCGCCAGCATCTTTGCTGACAATGAGGCCCTGGGCTATATAGTTATCGCCATCCTGGCCTTCTGCCTCGGAGCCATCGCGACCATCTTCTGCTACAGGATAAAGAAACGCCGCTAAAACACACACCCTAAAATTCTGCATCCGACCTTCGGTCTATAGTTAGTATTGAAAGTGAATATACCCGATAATGCGCTCCTTGCCGCGAAAACCGGTAAGGAGTTTTTTCATGCAAAAAATCCTCAAAAAAAAATCAAAACAGGTTAGTACTTTTTCCTTCTTCATGACTCTTACATAGTGTAAACGCTTTTTAGGAAGGAGGTTTATCTGATATGACAACAGAGGAAAGAGTTCGTTCCCTGCATAAGCGTATGGATGCGATGAAACACACGCTGGAGCGGCGGAAAACAGGGTTTATCGGAGTTATAGGCGTCGGCCTTTTCATAGCCCTGATATACGTTTTTAGCGCTGTCGGCGGGATACATCCCGGGGGAACTGCAAGTCTGTACAGCGGCTCGACCATACTATTTGATGATGTTGGCGGGTATGTTCTTGTTGCAGTCATTGCTTTTGTATCGGCAGTGATCATCACCATTCTATGCATACGCATGAAGGAAAAGCAGGAGCGGACAGCTTCCGAAAGTGAAAAGTGTTCTGATAACCATTTTGAGGAGGAAGAGAAAGTATGAAAGCAAAACGGTTTTTAGCCATAATGCTGTGTCTTGTGCTGGTTGTAAGCTCGATAGGACCAAGAACGGCATCGGCAGCCGACGAAACCGACAGCAATCTGACCGAAACAGTATCCGGCAGCACGCTGCTCAACCTGGACGGCAAAAACCCCGAGGGCAACGACCCTAATGACACAACAAACCCTTACGGCGTAGCCTACGACGAAGACGGTACCGGTGAGGGCGAAGTAATGATCCCGTGGAACGAGCTTGCGGTCCTTCGTGACAGCTCAGATACGGAAGAAGTTATTCAAGATATAAGGATATACCGTGAAGATAAAGGAAGCAAAAAGGACAAGGCCCTTGAAAGCTTTAAAAGCGTAAAGAACCCTGCTTATCCTTTAGCTACGTCATCCACTTTCATCGACATCCCTTTTATTAATCCTTCCGTTTCCAAGCTGTATAACCTGAATTATCTGCAGAGTACCGCGTTTGACAGCAACGGCAACGGAAGGAGAAACGCCATAGCATACGCCGGTTATGATCCCGGAGAAAACGAATACCGCATATTCGCTATGGATTCCTCAAATATATACTTTGTATACTCTCCCGATAAGGACCTTAATTACTGGGTAAGAGAAGGTAATTCAGACAAAGAGTATAAGCCGATATTCAATGATCCCGACAAAAAATACAAAGATGTCTCCGACCACTATATGGCCAATAACTTTATTACTATCGCTGCCGGCAACTTTGGCTGGGGCTTTGAAACAGTAGTAGTCCTGGCCGAATTCTGTGCCCGTGACGGCAGCGGCGGCTCCGTCATCATAATGTTTGAGTACAGGCTCAGGGACGGCGTATTCGAAAGGATCAACGATCCGGTCATTATCGATACAGTCACTCCCAAGGAGTACGTCAGCACGATCTCTGCAGCAGCAGGAGACTTGAACGGCGACGACGTGGACGAACTCGCAGTAGTTATCGGTAAAGCAAAACTCACAAAAGATCCCGCAAAAAATGCAGGAGAAACCAAGCTTCTCGTCTTCCCCGGCATCCACGGCGGTAAATCCCGAGTTGCAATTCGCAATTACACAACCACAAAACTGTACAAGGATGACGGTAAGGACAGATACACCTTCTCATCTCCCGGCGTTGCCATCGGCGATGTTGACGGCAATGGCATAAACGAAGTTGTTGTGGGCGGTTACGGACTTCTCAGCGAGGACGGCGGCGCCTATGAGTCCGAAGCCACTCAGTTCATCGGCATCTACAGCCAGAATGAAGCCGGCTCCATGAGCAAGGTCATCATGGCCGAATCTGCTATGAACGAGTTTACGGATGGCGGTTACTACAGCACTGACGCTGTCCATCCCCGTGCAGCAGTTTCAACCGTAGCTTTTAACGGCCAGAACGGAAAAGATCTTATCTTCATAAACGGCAATGTGGTTCTTTATATGCCGGACGGCGGCTTTACGACTATGTACACTCCCGATTATTTCAAGGAAGATGACGACGGCGCCGGAAGATTTAAGGTTTCCAACGCCTGGGTAAGCGATATCGCTGTCGGCAACTTTGATCACAATCAGGTTGGCCGCGAGCAGATCTACTTCACTGTTTCGCTCAAAGAGAGTTCGTACGAGAATTACTTCTTCAAGGTCGGTATGATCGGCGCAACCTATAAGGATACGGACGATTTCGTTGCAAGCATTACCGGAAGCGGTAACTTCTACAGTACAGACATTGAAAATGACGATTACGTGCTTGAAGATGCGGACGGATATCAAAGCGGTGATTACTGCTCGTCACATGTTATTCTTACCGCATGCGACGTTGACAACGACGGTGTCCGCTTAAGGTACAGAGGAAAGCAGTATATTTACACCGATCCCAAGATCGAAGCTGTATTGCAGGCAGCTCCCTACTTTGAAGGGATCCAGAGCCCCGGTTCCACCCAGTTCTCTATCAATACCAGCTACGGTGAATCCGACAACACCACTACTTCCCTGGATTTCGGAGTAGGTTTCTCCGGTGAAGCGAAGGTTTCCGCTCTGGCTGCTGCCAAGTTTGCTATCGAAGCAGGCGCGGCTTTCAACTGGACCTGGGAGTGGGAGGAAGGATGGGAAACCAGCTACAACTCTGTATTTGAGACCACGAACCAGAACACAGTCCTTGTACAGCGTACGCCTATCATCATTTACAATTACGATATGTTCGACGGAAAGGCGGGTAAATGGGTAGAAAAGGCAATGCAGGTACCCATTCCTCTGGCACCTGTCTGGAGCCAGCTCAACATCAGCGACTATAACGATTTTGTTGACGAATACGACGCTCTGGTAAACAGGATAAAGGCTAAGCTCGGGCCGGATGCAGAATATGATCCCGCAGTGCTCTACAAGATCAAGGACACTGACAATAGTGCTTCAGATAACGGCGAATACCTTCTCGACAATGAGGGTAACCCCGCAAACTACCTTAGCGACTGGAACACAGGCGACCTTACGGATGTTGAGAAGCTGTCAAAAATGGCTGATATGGAGCTCGGCTACAGCGGAACATCCAAAACCCAGGAATATGAGACCAGCAGTTTCACCACCGAAGGTGATTCCTTCTCCGGCGGTTTTTCCATAAGCCTTACCGTACAGGGCGGTGTAGGACTCGCAGGTCTGACAGAAGTAATGGCCGGTATGTATGTTTCCTTTGACTTCTTACGAGGTGTCTCACACTACGAGACCACGACCCGCGGAAACACTGTGTCCGGTACAGTTGTAGACCTTGACGAAAAAGAGCTTGAAGCTCAGGGCATCGACAAAGAAAACATAAGATCTCACAAGTTCATCTGGTCCTTCGGCCGCTGGTTTATCAACCTCGGAACAGGCAGCAGCGCTCCCGAAGCAGACGAGGACTACAAGCAGCATGTATGGGACAACTCACATGTTCCGGTATATGGTTACAAGGTTGCAAATATCTCCGCCGCAAACAGACCTGTCGAGCTTTCGCTCTCCTACAGGGACGGTTCCTTCATTCTGAGCTGGGAAGATCCCGACAAGGAAAAAACAGACGGATATTACGTTTACCAGGTTGTAAACGGGGGCTACGAGAAGCTCAACCCGCAGAGGATCGCAAAGAATGTGAACTCCTTCACTGTAGCTCAGGATGATCTTGATACATCGGGCGGATATATGTTCAGCTTTGTGGCAACATCTGCAATAAGCAATCCGGACGGCAGCGAGACGCAGAGTGTCTGGTCCAACCAGGTTTCATACGTCCCGGCTATTGCAGGCCCCGAGGGTCCTGAAGGTCCCGCAGGACAGGACGGTAAAGACGGTATTGACGGACAGGACGGTAAAGACGGACGAGGGATCGTTTCCGTAGAAAAAACATCATCAGAAGGTAATATAGATACATACACCATCACTTACACAGACGGCACAAAATCCGTATTTACGGTCCAGAACGGTGTTGACGGAAAGGATGGTAAAGACGGCAAGGACGTCATCGACGGCAATGACGGCGAAGACGGAAAGGACGGCAAAGACGGTCAGGACGGTCAAGACGGTCAGAACGGTAAAGACGGCAAGGACGGCGAAGACGGTAAAGACGGCGAAGACGGTAAAGACGGCGAAGACGGCAAGAACGGAACTGACGGTCAGGACGGCAAGAACGGCGAAGACGGCAAGAACGGAACTGACGGTCAGGACGGCAAGAACGGCGAAGACGGCAAGAACGGAACTGACGGTCA
>JAGDCQ010000174.1 GCA_017958465.1 Lachnospiraceae bacterium | reverse complement strand
TTTTCGGTAACCTGTCAAATACCGGCTCTACCCTGCACTCAGCCTCAGTCATGTTTTCAACATAAAGGAAAAGTGTCTCGCCAACCCTTTGCTCTCCGTTCACCATCCAGCCGATTATCTTTCCGTTTTTCCCGCCAAGGCCGGTGAGGGTCACTGCGTAATAGTGGTAATAGCGCCCTGTGAAGTACTCCTTGACCGTCCAGTTGCCCACGGAAAGCTCAGAGCCTTCCGGAACTGTGAGGTTAAGGGTGAACTTGTCATGCTCAAGCTTAAAGAAGCTGTATACGTTGTTTATGAGGAAGTTCCCTCTCCTCTTTATCCAGTTTTTAAGCCTGTCAAGCTGGCCTTTGAGCTGGTTTTCCTGGACCCAGCTGTCGATCTTGCCGGAGGAATAGGTGTAGTGCTGCTCGTTTTGGCGGGCAGCGTTCATCTCATCCACAACAGCATTGAAGTAATCCGGAGCAAACACGCCGTTGATCAGTTCAAGAAGCTTTGTTATAAAGATCTCCTTGCAGTCGGTACGCTGCATAAGGTGTCCGAACAAGGGTGAAACGTTCTTCTTCACGCCATCGTAGCTCCCAAGAAGCCAGGTCAGGGTTTTTCCGGAATAATTATCATCATAGATACCGCTCGAGTAGTCCATATCGTGCAGCAGGATATGCCATCTTCCGTCATACGGGCCTTCTGTGTAATGTTCACCGGCAGCGGGATAATACTTGAAGGCCTTGTAGTTGTTCTGGGGCCAGTCGTTGTCGCCGAGGAACATACGGAAAGCGTAGGTCTCGATATACTCCTTCACGTCAAGCTCAGCGCAGACCTTTGCATATACCTCGTCGTCACGCAGATCTGAGTAAGCATAAGTATCATAGAACTTTTTCCAGTCTGCTGCTGCATACAGCGATTCTTCATCATCCGTGGTAAGCTCCATTTCTTTACCTTCGATGATCTCAAGCTCGCCCTTATATTCCCCGTAATGGTTCTCGAAATATGATTTGTGCCAGTTTTCCTCGAGCCAGTAGCAGCCGTAGTAGTCACCGTTGATATACAGCGCGCAGGGCCTCGAGGACCTGGACATATAGCCTGCGTCGCCTGCGAGGGACTGGAAAAGCTCCTCACGGATGAAGGCAAAGCCAAGGTCATTTCCGTGCCCGCGGACAACAAGCCTTTTGAAAACATCGATAACCTCGTTATTCTCATCCATAGCAGAAGTAAAGAAGGGATAATCGAAGGTCTTGTCTCCGTACTCTTTCCTCGCGAGCAGCTTAACGGATTTCATGGCATTCTGCCTTGACCAGCCGCCGTATGTGCGGATACCGCAATCCTGCTCAAGGAGCAGGTCTCCGTCGGAATTAAAAATCTCGATGTGGGCTTCACGCTCTCCGTCCATTCCGCGGAGCTGATTGTAGTTGGCAGGTGTTGAGCCGTCCACGTGTGCCCTCGGGTGCTTCTTCATGTATTCATCAAAAATACGTCCCCTGACAAAGATGCCTATATCATAATCCCACAATCCCGCAGGCTCGGTGGTTATCGAGATAACAAGAGTATCATAGCGTTTGTCGGCTCCCCGCCCGAGGAAATACGTCCGAGTTACAGGCTCCGACCACGTTCCGTTCCCAAACAGCGCCCTAGCGGTGACAACTGTAGCTTCCACTTTATTGGGCGCACGAAGGATAATGCTCTTTGTATACTCGTTAGAATTGACATCGGGGAGCGATCCGTCAAGAGTGTAATAGATCTTAAGCGCGCCTTCACATGTGAGCTGAAGCTCTTGCGAAGCGCCGGAAAGAGTCTCCTTTACGGAAAACTGGACAGCTGCCGGAGCACGCTCTATAGGCGTAGGCGTGGCAAAAGGAGTCGGAGTCGGCGTCATCAGCGGACCCGAAGGGGTATTTGCAGCGGTGCAGGAATTGAAAAAGAAAGCCACCGCGATCAAAACAGCGGCTTTAAGACCCAAAAGTAAACCAGAACAGCGTTTCATCGTAATTCTCCAAACATTGTTTTTGCAGATACCTGCACCCACGCAGGCCCCATCTCCCCATCATACCCCGATCGTGCAGGCTGACTCCTGCCCGATCCAATAAGACATCGCACAAAAAAAGCTGCGCCGTCTGACGCAGCTTAAAATCCCATATCAAAGTGTTGCATTAAACAGGCTGCCGGTCGAAGAACCTGTAGAACGCGTCCCTGTCTCAGTGTACAGCCCAGTGGGTTTCCCGAGCACAGCCTGCGAGATGGAATAAACATCCGCAGCTCTTGACGAAAGCCTTGCCGCAATTGAATTTGCGCCGTTGAAGAGAGTCTTCAGCTTGCCTGTATCGGCATTCTTAAGCTTTGCTTCATCAACCGTAAGCTTTCCGTCCTCATATTTAACGCCCACATCCTCAAGAAGACCTGCATTTTTTGCAAGCATCCCGGCAGTATAAGACATCTTCTTGTCTATTGCCGTTATGGAGATGGAAGACGTACTGTCCACCGCGCTGTTGAAGGCATCCGCAAGGCCCTTCACAGCCTTGGCGATGGCCTCTTTATCCACGCCATTCTCCCCTTCTTCAAAGAGGGAAGCTCCGTTCCTCAGGGCGTCTGCAGCTTTCTTTAAGGCCGCCATATCGGATGAGATCTCGGTGGTATTCTTTGTTTCAGTTTCAGTAAGCTCTGTGGTGGCATTTTTGTCGTTTGCATAATATGCCTTAAGGAGCTTGTGGTAAGAGCCGTTCTTTATGGAGGCATAGTCGCCGAGCATCCCGCCGGAACCGCCTATGGTCCCGAAAACAGAAGCCTGTGAGGACTGCCTTTCGTTTGCTCCGTAAATATTTGAGTTGCCGATAAGATTGTTGATCGAAAGTGCCATTGCAAATACCTCCTTGTTGCAAATGTACCGTTACAACCGTACCCGAAATCCTTTTCAGGTCATTTTGCAGGTTTGCGCAGAGCTTCAAGCTCGGTCTCAAGCTTCACTACCTTTTTCTGCTCCGCGATGTTCTCGTTCCTTAAGAGCTTTTTCTCCTTTTCAGCCTCTTCCAGCTTGTTCTGCAGAGAAACGATCTCGCTCTTTAAGCGGAATATCTCATTTCCTGTGTTGCTATTGTTTATTTCGGCTTCTTCGAGCTGTTTCTTAACCTTAAAATAGTCATCCGCGATATTGATCTGCAGAAGGACGGACTTCATCTCGCTGTCAAGGAGCTTGAAGCTGTCCTGATCCTTAAGGTCCGCAAGCCTGCTGTTGATGTGGTTTGCGATCTTCTGGAGGTACTCCTCGCTCTCGTACCCGCTGATGGTATAGCGCTTATTATTTATAATGACTTCAATGTCGGTACGTTTTTTCATAAGAAAACCCGGCAGAATGCCGCTCCTTTAGCTCGATCTGTGGTCCGCTTAAGCCGCGGAAGGTAAACTTTTACCATTGAACTATTATACAATAAAAGATGATGTTATGCAATAAAATTTGAAAATTCAGTTCCGGCAGTTCAGTTCTGACAGTTCAGTTCTGAACTTCTGTCCTGGAGTAGGGCCTTCCAAAGTGGGCGTAAGCCTTCTCGGAAGCCACCCTGCCCCTCAGAGTTCGCAAAATAAACCCGTTCTGCACAAGATACGGCTCGTAAACATCCTCCAGGGTACCCGGATCCTCGCCGATAGTGGTGGCGATGGTCTCAAGGCCCACAGGCCCGCCGTTGAACCTGTCTATCATAGTGAGCAATATCTCTCTGTCAATGTGGTCGAGGCCTTCCCTGTCCACTTCAAGAAGGTCGAGGGCGTCTCTGGCTACAGTCTCGGTGATAACACCGTCATACCGCACCTGTGCGAAATCCCTGACACGCTTCAGGAAACGGTTTGCAAGACGTGGCGTGCCCCTGGAGCGGCGTGCAAGCTCCACGGCTCCCTGCTCTTCTATCTCCACATTCAGCACCTTTGCGGAGCGCAGGATTATCTGCTTCAGCTCATCAGTAGTATAAAACTCAAGGCGGCTTACAACTCCGAACCTGTCGCGCAGCGGCGCAGTAAGCATTCCGGCCCTTGTAGTCGCACCCACAAGAGTGAATTTCGGAAGGTCGAGCCTTACAGACCTTGCTGTAGGCCCTTTTCCTATCAGGATATCAAGACAAAAATCCTCCATGGCGGGGTAAAGGAGCTCCTCAACCTGGCGGTTCAGGCGGTGGATCTCGTCGATAAAAAGGACATCCCCTTCTTTAAGGCTGCTTAAGATGGCCGCCATATCTCCGGGCTTTTCGATGGCCGGACCCGCTGTAGTCTTGATCCCCACCCCCATCTCGTTTGCGATGATCCCCGCAAGTGTAGTCTTTCCAAGGCCGGGAGGGCCGAAGAACAGCACATGGTCGAGGCTGTCCCCGCGCTGTTTAGCTGCTTCAATATATACATTCAGGTTAGTTTTTACCTTCTCCTGCCCTATATAATCCTTAAGGAGGAGCGGGCGCAGGCTTGTATCTATCTGCCTGTCTTCCTCGGTAAATTCCGTTGTTATCATCCTTTTGTTCAAGGCCTGTATCTCCTTTTCCGGCGGGTACATTTGCACCGCTTCCGGGTAATGTCATTGCTTTTTAAGGCTTCCCGCGTCCTTAAAACTGCTTCAGGGCGGCTTTTATAATATCCTCCACCCCGGTATATCCAAGGGCTTTAGCGGCGTTAACAGCTTTCAAAGCCTGGGCGGAGCTGTACCCCAGGGCAACAAGGGCTTCCTGTGCATCCGCAAGGGCATTATCCTTTGCTTTAGGCCCTTCGACCTTCTCAACAGGCAAAAGATCCTCAGCCTTAACCTTATCCTTCAGCTCAATAACCAGCTTTCCTGCAGTCTTTGCGCCGATCCCCGGTGCTTTTGAGATAGTCCTTGTGTCCTCCGCGAGTATCGCATAACGGAGTTCGCTGACCGTCATTGCAGATAATATCCCAAGCGCCCCCTTTGGACCTATGCCGCTTACATTTATCAGCATCTTGAAAAAATTCAGCTCCTCGGCGGTCAAAAAACCGTACAATGCTACGCCGTTCTCGCTCACATTTAGATAAGTGTGTATCTTTACTTCCTGCCCCGTGCTCTCTTCAAGCTCTGCGGCATCGGTTGCGGGCACCTGGATATCATAGCCGATACCTGCGCACTCCAAAACTATCCTGGAATTGGCAACATCAGCCACTGTCCCTTTTATATATGCAAACATCTCAATTCCTTCCCTTGATCCCGTTTTTAGGCACGATCCCTGTCCCCGGAAGCTTCTCGAATGTGCCGTTTGTAAGCGTTAGCCTGCCTTCGTCAATAAACCCGAGGATCATTTCGACGGGCACTTCGAGGCCTTCGGAAATCTGAATGGCATTACTGTTCGGAAACTTCACAAGATAATCCTCTACCCTGTTGAACAGTATCTCATTCGCTTCCTTGCAATCGTCACAGCAATAGCGCTTGACAGGCGCAATAAACGTCCTTTTGCACATTTTGCATCTGTTGATCTCCATATGCCACCCGATACCTTAACCCCGCGCCGCATAAATACCAGGCAGGCGCAGAATGGTAGCCAAACGGCCACATCTTCATGCCACAGATATAATGATAACACTAATAGAAAAAAAAACAAGAAAAAACGCGCAGAACATAAAGAGATGCCGGCCGTCTGATCTTTTTTTGCATCTTACCGCCCAAAAAATACAACTTACTTTGAAAACTGTTTTCAGATCCGCTCCCTTGCATTATGATCCGCTTATCAGAAAACAAAAGGAGCTAAAAACATGGAAAGCAGCAAAAATTGCATAGAGATCAGGGACCTCACCAAAAAATACGGCAGATTCCGTGCGGTCGACAGCTTAAGTTTTGAGATCGCGCAGGGCGAGTTTGTAGGATTTCTCGGTGTTAACGGAGCAGGCAAATCAACAACGGTCAACATGCTTTCGACCATCCTTACTCCGGATGAGGGACAGGCCGACATCTGCGGGTACAGGCTCGGGCGCGACGACATGCTGATACGCAGGGAGATAGGCGTTGTCTACCAGTCAAATGTGCTCGACGACCTTTTCACCGTTAAGGAAAACATTATCACAAGGTCAAAGATCCTCGGAATTGACACACAAACGATAAAAACAAGGCTCTTTGACCTTTCGGATATCTTAAAGCTATCGGACATTATGAACAAGCGGTACAAAGTACTTTCGGGAGGCCAGAAAAGGCGCTGTGAGATAGCATTTGCGCTTATGCATTCGCCAAAGATCCTCTTCCTTGACGAGCCCACGACGGGTCTTGACCCCGCAACACGCGTCGATGTCTGGAACGCGGTAGACCGGCTCCGCAAAAACACCGACATGACTGTCTTCCTCACAACGCACTATATGGAGGAGGCCCAGGCCGCGGACAAGATCATCATCATCGATAAAGGCAGAAAGCTCGCGGAAGGGACACCCTTCGAGCTCAAAGAAAAATACGCAAAAGACAGCCTGAGGCTCTATTTTGACGACGCAGACCGTACAAGGGTCCTTGACGCAATCGGCAAAGAAGCTCTTATCTCCACCTCATACGGCGGATATATTGAATCGGACAACCCCTTTAAGGCCGCTGAAACAGCCGGCAGGCTAAAGGGTATCATAAACGGATTTGAAATAATACAGGGCAAGATGGACGACGTATTCTTAAACGTAACGACACTTGCGGAAAGGACAGCATAATGAGAAGTTTTTTAGCTATCAACAGAAGAAATATGGGACTGTATTTCAGGGATCATTCGGCAGTTTTCTTTTCACTTTTATCAATGCTTATCATAATCATGCTGATGGTCTTCTTTTTGGGGGATGTCAACAACAGCGAGCTTATTAGTGCTATAAAGCTCGTCCCGGGACGCGGCGGGGATTTTGACCTTGAGACAGTAAAGCATCTTAATTTCCTCTGGGTCTGCGCAGGAATCATCACTGTCAACGCATCGACCGTAACACACGCTTTTTATTCAAATATGATCAAGGACAGGACCGGCAACCGCCTTAATTCGCTGCTTGTAATGCCCGTGAAGCGCACTGCATTTGTCCTCGGCTACATTTCCGGCGCATGGCTTACAAGCGTGCTGATGAGCATCCTTACGCTTGCAGCGATAGAGATCATAGGCGTTGCAAAGAGCAACCCTCTGCTCCCCGTTGAAACACATATTGCCGTCCTTCTCCTGATCATGCTCAATTCCTTTGTTTATTCGGCACTGATGTTCTTCTTTGCATCTGTCATCAAGAGCCAGAGCGCCTGGAGCGGCATAGGGATCATCCTCGGCACTCTTGCAGGTTTCCTTGGCGGTATCTACTTCCCTGTCGGTTCAATGAGCTCTACCATGCAAAAGATCATCATGTGCTTCCCGTTCATCTACGGAACATCGCTTTTCAGGAAAATAATGCTCACTCCCGTTGAAACCTCACTTTTCGACGGCATGCCGGATATGATCCGCACAGAAGTCGACAAAACTATGGGTATGGATCTTTTCATAGGCAAAAATCAATTGTCAGACCCCGCTAAAACGGTTATACTGATAGCTGTCGGGGCAGGTTTTATAGTGCTCTCGACCATGTATCTCACACTTGCGAAAAAGAGAGACAGATAATGAAGATCACTATTGAAACGCCGGCTCCCGGCGAAGAAGATGAAATCATAATAAGGATGGCAGAACTTGATGATGAGGTCCTAAAGACCATCCGCCGCCTTAAAGACGGCGCAGGCAAGGACACGCTCGCTGTTTATGCCGATGACAGCATCCGCATGGTCCCCACAAAGGAAATCTACTATTTCGATGCGACCGACAATCACGTCTTTGCTTACACAAAAGACAAATGCTTTGACACAAGGAAAAAGCTCTTCGAGATCGAAGAGCTTCTTGCCGGTTCTGCGTTTTTAAGGATCTCAAAGAACGCCGTCGTGAACATCAAATGCATCGAACATCTGAGTCCCGAATTCAACGGTCGGTTCATCGCGCGTCTTAAAAACGGCGAAGATATAATAATCTCGAGAGGCTATGTCCCGGACTTAAAGAAAAAGCTCGGCATCGGCAGATAAAGCAAAGGAGTGGATCTTTTCATGAAAACATTTTTGATAAATTTCCTCAAATGGTTTTTGATCATAAATTCAGGTATTTTACTGATCGTCGGGTTAAACATTTTCAGATATGAGTCGATAAGCACGCTCATAATCCCGCAGATCTTTGCAGCGAGCTTTTTGACTTCGCTCGTTACAACGGCGTTATTTTCGTACAACCCCAGAAACCCCATCAAAAAGGGCGTGGCGCTGCTCTTGTATTTTGGCCATTATCTCGTCCTTTGTGCGATAATAATGACTCTCGGAACACTTTTCGAATGGTTTGAGTTTTCGCCAAAGGGTGCGCTTACCGTAGCTTTAAGCGTAGCCGGCGTTTATTTTGTATCATTCATCATCTCATATATTCTTTCAAAGGGCGAAGCCGACGAGATGACAAAGGCTTTGAATAACCTTAAAGACGAGTAATGAAAGAGGTTCTGTATGCTTACTTTCAAGCAAAACTCAATATCGATCCCGCGCTTTTTGAAATATACGGCGCTCCGCCCCAAAAAACCGTTTTCTTTGATAT
>JAGDCQ010000173.1 GCA_017958465.1 Lachnospiraceae bacterium | reverse complement strand
GGATGGCTTTGGAGTTCATTTCGTATGCACGCTGCGCAACTATAAGGTTTACTACTTCGTCCACTACCTGAACGTTGGATGCCTCAAGGTCTCCCGTCACGATCCTGCTGTGCTTTAATGCGGTGTCCGTTTCCTCGTACCTTGGAGTACCTGAGTTTGCGGTCTCAAGATAGATGGAGTTTGATGTCTTTTCAAGACCCGCAGGGTTGTTGAACTGTACGAGAGCTATCTTTACGCCGATGGGCTCGGGGTTGTTGAGCGCATCCGGATAACAGAGGTTGCCCTCGTTATCTATTGTCACTTTGGAAATATCGTAAGTATTCGGAACAGTCACCTTCTCGCCGTTCACATCGAGAAGTGCGGCACCTGACGAAGTGGAAAGGGTGATACCGTCGGTATCCACGTTCATATTGAGCGCGCCATCCCTTGTGTAGCCCACAGAACCGTTCTGGAGCTGGACCACAAAGAATCCCTGGCCTTCAATGGCAAGATCGTAAGGATTGCCTGTCTCCGTAAAGTTACCCTGTGTAAAACGGGAAACAAGGCCGGAAACACGTGTGCCGGAGCCTACCTGCCCGATAACAGGCTTAGGATCGCCGTTGTTGTCCGTAACTTTCCTCTGGAGCTTTGAGTAAAGCAGGGACTGGAACTGTGTCGACTGCTTCTTAAAGCCGTTAGTATTAACATTTGCAATGTTGTTTGAAATAGTATCAACGTTGGTCTGCTGGGCGATCATACCTGATGCCGCAGTCCACAAAGAACGCATCATATCGATATCCTCCGGGTTAGATCTGGCCGCTTAAAAAGCGGATCACTGTACTCTGCCTACACTGTTAACGTCTGCCTCAAGGAGCGAATCCATTGCGCGTACCACTCTCTGGTTTGCTTCGTACGCTCTTGTGATGGTTATGAGGCTTACCATCTCGTTTATAACATTAACATTTGATTGTTCCGTGTACCCCTGAAGGACCCTGCAATCAGCATCCTTCTCGGTTGCGCCCTGAACAGGCATATACATGGTCTCGCCGAATTTCTTGAGATAATCGTAGTTTTCGAAATCTGCGAGACGTAATTGATCGATCTCTTCACCGTCCGCAAAAACCCTGCCTTCGGTATCGATAGCGATGGAACCCGCATCCACAGGCACCTGCAGCCACCCGGACTGCCCAAGGAGATGCTGGCCGTCTGCCGTTGTGATATAGCCGTCGCGGGTCATGTTGAACTCGCCGTTGCGCGTATAACGCGTAGTGTTGCGGCCGTATCTGTCTGTATATTCGATGGTAAAGAACCCGTCGCCCTCAAGCGCTAGATCGAAGGGGTTTCCCGTCTCTCTTACGGCGCCCTGGCCGTAATCGGTGTAAACTTCACCGATCTTGACACCAAGGCTCATCTGGCCGATAGCCCCGCCGCCGCGCGGCTCCTGGTTCTTTGCCCGTATAGTCAGAACTTCGTCGAAGGACTGGCTTGTAGCGCCCTCCTTCTTGTATCCCACGGTTGCTGAATTTGCAAGGTTGTTAGAAAGAACATCCAGGCGCTTCTGCTCATTTACCATTCCTGTCCACGCCGTGTAAAGTCCTCTTATCATTTAATATCCTTTCCGTTCCCGACCGTGGGCTCTCGCCCTCAGGCCTTATCTTTTCTGTTGCTCAGGAACTCAACATATTTACCGGTTCCGATGGCAACCGCAGTCATAGGATCCTGCGCTGTCATAGTAGTGATACCGGTCTTTTCTTCGATGAGCGCGTCGAGCCCGTAGAGAAGACTGCCGCCGCCTGTCATTACGATACCCCTGTCTGCGATATCCGCAGCAAGTTCGGGCGGAGTTTTTTCAAGAACGCTGTGGACAGCCTCAACAATGTGTGTTGTGGACTCGCGGAGCGCTTCCTCGGTTTCCTCGGATGTAACGGAGATGGTCTTTGGAAGACCTGTTACAAGGTTACGTCCTCTTACGTCCATAGCCACTGTTTCGGGCCTTCTGTAAGCCGAACCGATCTTTATCTTGATATCTTCTGCGGTGCGTTCACCGATAAGAAGGTTATGTTTCTTTCTCATGTAGCGGACGATAGCTTCGTCGAAATCGTCGCCCGCGATCTTGATGGAGGTACTTGCGACCGTTCCGCCGAGCGAGATAACGGCTATATCGGTTGTACCGCCGCCTATATCAACTATCATGTTACCGCATGCGCGTGAAATGTCGATGCCTGCGCCGATAGCTGCTGCAATGGGCTCTTCGATGATGGCTACGCTCTTTGCGCCTGTCTGGTATGCAGCATCCTCAACTGCTTTCTTCTCAACCTCTGTTACCTGGCTGGGAACACAGATGCTTACTACGCCGCGGAAAGTTCTCTTTCCGGTAGCCTTCTGGATGAAGTAGCGGAGCATTTTCTCGGTAACTGTGTAATCCGAGATAACGCCCTGTCTTAAAGGCCTTACGGCTACAATGTTGCCCGGTGTCCTTCCGAGCATGAGCCTTGCTTCCTCACCAATAGCCCTGATCTTATTGGTATCTTTATCAAAAGCCACAACTGAGGGCTCTTTTAATACAACACCTTTTCCTTTGATGTAAACGAGTACGCTTGCTGTTCCAAGGTCGACTCCGATATCGCTGCCAAACATAATAAAAACGGCTCCTTTCAAAATCCCTGAATCTTCGGTATAGCTGTCCCTTTGCCCCAAAGACATAATACTACACTATACCATCTTTCTCATTATAACCGATTAAGAGAATAATTCAAACGTTTTTTTAGGTTTTTTGCCGTTTTTAAAGACAAGAATGCCGTAAGATCCGATCCTTGGATTTTACGGCATTCCTTTGCCTAAATTACTTATCGGCAACGTGCGTGCAAAACTTTATATCACGCAAAACGCCGCCTTTGCACCTTTTTCCCGAAACTTATGCCACAGAAGCTGCCGGCATCTTTTCCTTTGAAAGGTCAACATGCTGCACTGTGCCTGCGCTTCCGTCTTCTCTAAGGTATATCCCGCTCTTTTGCACCATGCCGTTGAACGTCTCGCCGGAAACAGCTTTTATCTTTGTGTCCACGTTTCCAAGGTAAATGGCGCCAACACCCGCAACTCCGAGTCCAACAAGCGTATCCGTCCCGTCGTCGTTCTTCTTCCAGATCCGAAGGCGGTTAAATATCTCGTCGTTTTCGTCTATCCAGCCGTTTCCGTCCAGATCAAATACCGCAAGCTCCTTAAAGCCGTCGCCTGTCTTTGCGCCAAAAAGCTCGCTGCCGTCGTTTATCACGCCGTCGCCGTTGGCATCAAGAGCCAGAAAGCCGCTCATTTTCCCAAGCAGTGAGATGTTGTCCTCCTCTCCGTCGCAGTCCAGGTCAAAAACAAACTTTTCGTCGGAAAGGGAGACATTATCGTCTCCAAGGTTGATCACCAGCGGATCCGTAAGGTACAGCTGCTTAAAGTTGATGGTGACGCTCGTGGCCTCCGTAAACCGCTCCGTCCTTGAGAAGGAGACTCCAAAGTCTATACTCCTGCCGTCTGCCGTGGTTACGGTACCACTGCTTTCAAAGGCCGTGGACTCCTCAACTTCAGTGTACTTTGTTATCTCCATGTTCTCATACTTTACAGCTGCACCGCCCATCCCGGTCCCGTAACCGTAGTTTCCAAGGAGCATATCCAGCCGGATCCGCATCCTTTCAAGGATCCTGTCCAGGATATCCTTCGGTGACATCCGTTTTAAGCGCAGCGACCGGTCCCGGTCTATAGTCCTGAAGATGCTCTCCAGGGCGCCAAATTCCTTCTTTTCGTCGGAGGAAAATGTATCTGTGAATTCCTTTTCTTCTGATATGGTCTCATCCTTGATCTTTGTCCTGCCGGTGGTACTGTCCTCTTTGTTGAGCTCGTACAGCTTTTCCGCGCCGCTCTCCTTCGCAGCACCCGGTGTTTCCGGGCCTGCCTGCTCTTCCCTTCCGGCATCACGAATCCCCGGCATGTTCCCGGAAAGGCCGGACAGTATCCCGCCATATCCGCTCTCATAGCCCACAGACTCGTACTTTGATACTGACGTCCGCTGATAGGACGCCATTTGCACGTTTGATGTCTGAATAACCATATAAATTCTCCGTTAATTAGGTCTTTTCCGGCCGATCGCTCCGGTTTGCCATTCAGACTGCAGTCTTTTAGTTTTGCAGGGCGTGACTCCTGCCTGTTTTTAATATGCGCCACAGGCACATATACAAAAATGCCGTAAGCCCTGTCCTTTGGGTTTACGGCATTCCATTGCCACACCGATTATATCGGCAGGTGGCACCGATTATTTAATATCTAGATCGAAATTATAATATCTTACGTCCTGGGAGCGGCCTGCCATCTGGATCTGGCGGGTATCGGAATAAACACCGCCGCACTTTTCCACAACCCTTCTTGAAGGGAGGTTGGTCTCGTCCACATCTATCCGAAGCTTTGTGAGCCCCACCTCTTTCGCGTGCTTAAGGATTATCTCCAGTATCTTTGTACCGTACCCTTTCCCGCGTTTTGAAGGCCTCACCTCATACCCAACGTTTCCTCCGCAGATCCTTGTCTTGTCCGTAAGGTGATACCGCAGCTGGCAGCACCCTATCAGCATTCCGTCAAGGACCCTGTAGACAAGGAACGTTTCGGCAGGAGATGTTGTCTCCGTCACGGGGAGAGTGCGCTCCAGCGACACCCTGTCAAGCCACGCCCCGGGCTCAAGGTACTCCATGTTCCCTCCGCCCTGGATGTGGAGCTCGCCTTCGCTCCTGCATTCGGCCACAAACCCTCTTACGTCCTTAAGATAGCAGGGTGCCGGATACACAAGCCACAGCTCGTCAGATTCGATTTTTATATTATCTTCATTCAAGGCTAAACAAACATCCTCACGCGCTCCGGAAGGCAGGAAAACCTGAAATGTGTGTCCTTTCCCGCTACTTCGCCGTCTGTGTGCACTACCATCTTTTCGCCGGAAGTGATCTCAAGTGTAGTACAGTCGAAGGTCTCAACGCCTTTTATCATATTGTGCTTCCCAAGGAGCAACAGCGGCCAAAGAAGAAATATCTTGAACCTTGAGAGGTCGTGGACCAGGCACACTGTAAGCTTTCCGTCGGCGTTATCCGCCTTTGGCGCCATCCTGTGGCCGTTCCCCTCCGTTTTCTGGATCATTGCTGCAGCGAAGACAAGATTGCTCACTCTCTTCTTTTTTATCCCGTCCACAAGGATCTCTATATCCGTGGGTTTATGCTTAAATATCTGCTTTATGCCAAGGACCATATATACCAGTTTGTCAAAACCTATCCTGTTGAGCGCCACTTTAAGAGCGGAATGGGAAGCGTTGTAGCACACGTCCGCATCAAGGCCCACGCCCGCGCTCACGGCAAAACGCCTCGGGGTGCTGCCGTCGTAAAAATTCAGGATGCCGTGGTCAACATATTGGTAGCGCTTTGGCTCGATAATGTGGAGCAGTGCCTCTACCGGGTCCGCAGGAACTCCAAGTCCCCTTGCAAGGTCGTTTCTCTTTCCTACGGGGATCACTCCGAGTATCACCTCAGAGTAGGGGTGGATCCCGTTTATCACTTCGTTCACGGTGCCGTCTGCACCTACCATAACGATATTCTTTATGCCGTCATACTCGCTGCATATCATATCCGCAAGCTTTGTAGCGTGTCCCGGATGTTTTGTGACATAGCTTTTATACTCGATCTCTCTTTGATCGAGCTCAGCCTTTACCGTCTTCCAGACCTTCTGTGCACGCCCCGCACGAGAGCGCAGGTTTACGATAAAATGATACATGCCACTCCTCCGTTCCGTTCTGCCAAAAAGCAGTTACGAAAGTGTTTTTATCCCGTCTGCTTCTCCGTATACCATAAATCCATAATAACCGCGTTCGGTCAGGCGGTCAAGGAATTTTCCGAGTTTCTTCGGAAACTCGAAAAGCGAAACGTCATATTCTTCGCGAAGCTCTTTGGCCTTCTTTGCAGCCTGCGCAAAATCCTGCTCTTTGAAGATGAGCGCAACCTGTTTTCTTGCTGTCGGGATCTTGTAGCCCGTCTCCTGAAGTATGGAGAAGATGCGCTCAAAGCCGATGGAGAATCCGACTGCCGGAACTTCCTCGCCGATGAATTTTCCGACAAGGTTGTCGTAGCGGCCGCCGCCACCGATCGCGCCCCTGAACTTAGGGCTTTCGATCTCAAATACGGTTCCGGTGTAATAGCCCTGTCCGCGCACGAGCGAAAGGTCGAAAACTATGCTGTAGCGGCCGTCTGCAAGCTCGGTCGAGGTTTCCATGATACTTGCGAGCCTGTCAACATATTCGGTATTGTCGAGCATCCCGCGGATCGCATCTAGGTCCGGAAGCTCGCCCGCAAGCATGTTCTTAAGGCCCTCCACGGCATTTGCGGGGAACCCTTTTCCGGTAAGCTCCTCTGCCACGCCGTCGGCGCCTATCTTGTCAAGCTTATCGAAAGAAATGCATACGCTGTCGAGCGTATCCGCTGCAAACCCAAGGTTTTCAAGGACTGCGCGAAGGATCCTTCTGTCGTTGATCTTTATCCTGAAATCCGAGAAACCGATGTTCAAAAGGGCTTCCGCGGTTACATTTATAAGCTCTGTCTCGCAGCAAGGGGACTTTGATCCGAGAATATCGATATCGCACTGGATAAACTCGCGCATACGGCCCTTCTGCGGGCGCTCCGCCCTGTAAACACGGTCTATCTGTATGCATTTTGCGGGCATAACGAGTTTGTCACGGTTGTTCGCAAAAAACCTTGTGAGCGGCAGGGTAAGGTCGTAACGCAGGCCCAT
>JAGDCQ010000172.1 GCA_017958465.1 Lachnospiraceae bacterium | reverse complement strand
TTTAATATTCAGGATGTTACCGATGGTTCCGGTCTCATCGAGTTTTGTAAATATAAGCTTATAGTTAGATATCTCGGAATAGGACTCCGTTATCTTTAGTAGATCCCTGTATTTAGTTGTAACACTTAAAACAAGATAAACCTCTCTCCTGTCCTCGGGCACGGAGTTCACAAGGCGTTCGATGTCATCCCTCTGATCCCGGTTCCTGTGGGAACGGCCGGCGGTGTCCACAAGTACAACATTGTAATCCTTGTATTGCTCGAGCACTTCGCTCATCTCGCTGGCTTCGTGGATGATCTTTAAGGGAACCCGCATGATGTTCGCGTAGGTCGTAAGCTGCTCAACAGCGGCTATCCTGTAGGTATCGGATGTCACAAGGGCGCATTTATACTGCTTTTCAAGAGCAAGCATGGAAGCAAGCTTTGCGATGGTCGTAGTCTTTCCGACCCCGGTGGGGCCGATGAAGAAGATGTATTTTGTTGCGCCGGGCTCGATCTCGATACCCTTTGAAGGACCGAGCTTCAGGATTATCTTCTGGTAAACTGCGGAAAGGATCTGCGAGAGAGGTGCATCCTTCTTCAAGGTCTGCTCAATCTCGGTTATTATCTGGTTAGCGTACTTTTCATCGACTTCGTTATCTACAAGCTGGTTGTAGATGACTTTCAGGCACTCAAAGTTCTTGTCTTCTTCGGGAGCTTCCTTTTCGCTTTCCGCTTTGGATTCGGGTTTTTCCTCATTCTGACGCTTCTCGATCAGGTTTTCGAGGCTTTCAAGCCTGGCCTTCAGGTTGTCGGTATCGTTCACCGGTTTTTGCGGTTCAAAAACAGGCTTAACAAAAGCATTGTTAAGCTCAGGCTGCGCAGGTTTTATCTCCGGTGCCTTTTTGATCGGCGAATCATCGACAGCGGCCGTAACCTCAACAGAGGGCTTCCTGAAGAGCTTGTAGATGCCTTTTGGGGAGCGGGTCCTGATATTCATGACTATGGCATCTTTTCCGAGCTCGTCTTTAGCAAGCATCACGGCTTCTTTTTCTGTCGGCGCGGTAAATTTTTTAATCAGCATATGTCACCATCCCGACTGATTGAAGTTCAACGTCAGACTCAATCTCGTTATATGATATTACTATCAGTTCCTTGAAATAATCGTTTGTCAGGCGCTTAAAGTACATCCTGACGATGGGCGAAGTAACGATAATGGGATTCGCACCCACTGCTTCGAGCTTATCCGTCTCAGCTTTTACAGAGCGGATGATCTGCTGGCTCTTTTCAGGATCAAGGGTGATGTACGCACCCTGTTCCGTCTGTTTAACTGAAGCCATGATATCCTGCTCGACCTTCGGATCGAGTGTTACTACACTTGTAGTCTCGGTCTTTGAGAAGTATTTATTTGATATCGCGCGCTTCTGGCTCTGTCTTGCATATTCCGTAAGTACATCCGTATCATGTGTTGTCGGGGCGTAATCCGCGAGTGTTTCAAAGATCGTTGTAAGATCCCTTATCGAAATGCCCTCACGGAGCAGGTTCTGGAGCACTTTCTGGATCTCGCCGACCCCAAGGAGCTTAGGCACAAGCTCGCTGATGAGCGCTGAATTGTTCTCCTGGATGTTGTTGATGAGGTTTTGCACATCCTGTCTTGTAAGGAGCTCATCAAGATGCGATCTTATAACTTCCGTAAGGTG
The DNA here is from genome assembly GCA_017958465.1 of Lachnospiraceae bacterium. GTDB lineage: Bacteria > Bacillota > Clostridia > Lachnospirales > Lachnospiraceae > SZUA-448. The sequence continues at coordinate 2,954 of JAGDCQ010000172.1, read as the reverse complement.
CGTTGCGATGATCGAAGGCGGGTCTACAACTGTGTAACCGTACGACTCGGCTCGTTCACGCTGGCTTTCCGTGATCCAGATAGCGGGAAGATGGTATGTAGGCTCCTCTGTCGGGATACCGGTGATCTCTTCCTCAACGTATCCTGGATTCATAGCCATATAGTGGTCAAAAAGGATCTCGCCCGAAGATACCGGAACATCCTTTATCTTGATCAAATACTGGTTAGGGTTGAGCTGTATGTTATCGCGCAAGCGGATCGTAGGCACGATACAGCCGTATTCAAGCGCTATCTGACGGCGGATGAGCACGACTCGGTCGAGCAGGTCGCCGCCCTGGTTAACATCCGCAAGCGGGATGATACCGTAACCGAATTCGAGCAGGATCTGGTCCACCTGAAGCAGGGAAACGACGTTCTCCGGACGTCTGATCTCCTCTGCGCCCGTCTCCTCCTTGGCGACCTCCTTCTCCACCTCCGAAACGCTCTGCTGCCTCGAAAGGTAGAACCCAAGAGCAATGAACGCAACACCAAGGGGTGCGAACACCACAAAAGGCAGGGGTGTAAAGCTGAGGACAAACAGGGTCCCGCCCGTAAGGTACATAACGATCGGCATCTGGAACAGCTGCGAGATAAGGATACCGCCGATATCCGCTTCCTTCGAAACCTTTGTGACAAGGATACCTGTGGCAAGGGAGATCATAAGGGACGGCATCTGGCTCACAAGACCGTCACCGATGGTGATGACGGCGTATTCCTGTAATGCAGCCATGGCATCCTTATTATCACGCATCATGCCCATTACAACACCGCCCACAAGGTTTATAAGCGTGATGATGATACCCGTGATCGCATCACCTTTAACGTACTTTGTGGCACCGTCCATGGAACCGAAGAATGTGGATTCTTCCTGTATCTTGTCTCGTCTTCTCTTTGCTTCTTCATCCGTGATCGCACCGGTGTTGAGGTCGGCATCGATAGCCATCTGCTTACCGGGCATTGCATCCAGGGTGAAACGTGCGGTAACTTCGGCAACTCGCTCGGAACCTTTGTTGATGACGAGGAACTGCACGAGTACGAGCACGATGAATATGATAACGCCGACGATAGCGTTGTTACCGCCTACGAATCTACCGAAGGTCAGGATGACTTCGCCGGGATCACCGGTAGTAAGGATAAGCCTGGTCGATGAAACGTTCAGCGAAATACGGAATACCGTGGTGAACAGCAAAAGTGTCGGGAAGGTTGACATATTGAGCACTTCCCTTGAAAGCACTGAGGTAAAGAGGATTATCATGGAAAGCGACATATTGATGGCAACAAGGATATTCAATATGGCCGCAGGCATCGGTACGATCAGGAAAAAGATGATCGCAACAACATATATCCCGACACCGTAATTAGACAGGTTCTTTGCCATGACTTTACTCTGTACCTCCTTTCCCGTTATACTTTCCTGTTATACTTTTCCTGTATCAGCCGGTTTTCAGGCTGTAAACGTATGCGAGCACGTCCGCCGCCATCTGGTAAAGCTCCGGAGGGATCTCCTCCTCGAGCTCAACGTTATGGTAGAGCATACGCGCAAGCGCTTTATTTTCAACTATCGGCACGAAGTTCTCGCGTGCCACTTCTTTTATCTTTGCAGCTATGTAATCAGCGCCCTTAGCAACAAGCACAGGCGCCTGGTTGACTTCCCTGTCGTATTTGATCGCGCAGGCATAGTGCGTAGGGTTTGTGATGACAACGTCCGCTTCGGGGATCCTCTGCATCATCCTTCGCCTTGAAGCCTCACGCATCTTCTGCTTTATCTGGCCTTTGACCTGCGGATCGCCTTCTGTCTGCTTGTATTCGTCCTTTATCTCCTGCTTTGTCATCATCATATCTTTGCGGAATTTCCTGCGCTGATAGATATAATCGACAATGCCGAGCACCATGTAGAAGGCGCTGATCTTAAGTCCAAGCCCGATGACGATCTCCGCTATATTTGCAACACCCTGGTAAAGGTCCATCCCCGGCATATTAAAGAGGATTGCGAACTGGTCCCTAAGGGTCGTATACGCGATGATGCCGATAACGACAACCTTTGCGATAGCTTTTATAAGGTCGAAGATCTTGTCCTTTGAAAAGATCCTTTTGAACCCGCTTATGGGGTTGAGTTTGTTAAGCTTTGGCTGCAGCGGCTTTGCCGTCGGCTCCCAGCGCACCTGGAAGACATTGAATATAATAGCGATGACAACAGCCGCAACAAGGTATGGCAAAAGCGCTATGATGATATCCAGGACCACATCCCTGAAAACAGCGCTCATCTGCACATCTGTAGCCGCTTCCGGCGTAAGTGTGGAAATAAGGCTTGCGGCATACCTGAAGCTCTCGATGAGGGTGTTCACCGTAAAGCTCATAAAGACCCTAAGAGCCGCAAAGAGCACCAGCAGGGAGCCTGCTGTTATAAGCTCCTGGCTTCTTGCGACCTGCCCTTCTTTTCTTGCGTCCTGCAGCTTTTTGGTGGTGGGCTCTTCCGTCTTCTCTCCGCCTTCTCCTTCGGCAAAGAACTGAAGGTCAAGCCTTAAAAGCCTAAGGCCGTACAGGTCTTCGTATTCGTTTTTTCCACTGAAATGAAGCAATTCAGCCGCCTCCAAGATACGAGACCGAAAGTCTCAAAAGCTTCACCATTTCCTCGTAGATCATGGTCGAAACGCCGGGCAGGAGCCGCACCATAAAGAACAGCACCAGAAGCCCTACAGCGATCTTCAGCTGGATACCTACCGCAAACATGTTCATCTGCGGGGCAACCTTTGCGAGGATCCCGAGGATGGTATCCACTATCAGGATCGAAGCATACATGGGAAGCGCGATCCTGAAGCCTATTATGAAATATTCCACCATATAGGTGACCATTACCTGATATATGTTTGCGTCAACCACCACATTTCCTACAGGGATAAGGGTGAATGTATCAAC
>JAGDCQ010000171.1 GCA_017958465.1 Lachnospiraceae bacterium | reverse complement strand
TATTGTGTCTGCCTTCGGAGATATGATGAAAGCCACTTTTGCAAATTTAAGACCTTCCACAATCTCGTCGGAGATCTTTGAAACAAGGAATACGACGATAACAGAATATACCACGTTTTCAAGCGGGAAAACAAAAAGTCCGAGGAACACTATGGTGCCGTCAACGAATGCAAGTATCCAGGACACCGAGAGGTGTCTGAGCCTGTCATGCACCAGCGCGGCAAACAGATCGGAACCGCCTGTGGTCGCAAGTGTCGAAAACACAAGGCCTATGCCGGTTCCTGAAAGAACGCCTCCGGCTATGGCGCTGAGCAGAGTATCGTTTAACACCTGCTTTACGGGAAGAACATATATCCATGCCGTAAGAAGCGCAGTGGAATATGTCGTCTTTGCAAGGAACCTCCAGCCTTTTTTCCAAATGGCTGCGGCAAAAAGCGGTATATTCAGCGCCAGGGTACACAGCCAGACAGGGATGCCATCCTTGAAAAAGTCAATCTCCCGCCCGGAAAGAAATGGTTTTGAAGCATATCTCACAAGGATCGAGAGACCGCTTACTCCGCCTGTGTCAAGTCCTATGGGATCGAACATGAAGTTGATCGCGGCTCCCATCAAAAAGGTCCCCGCGACTATGATAAACAGGTCGCGGAAATTTATACGTTCCGCTATTTTTTTGATATCTGTCTTTTTCATGGTTTCGCTCTGCATGGACTTTTCCCCCGGAAAGATACTTTTTATACAATAGCGTATTTCTGTTAAATAAAGGCCTGTACGTTCTGTACAGGCCTATACTCACCGATCTGTTCGGATCTTAAATATTAAACTAACTCAAGAAGAACTTCCATAGCTGAATCGCCCTTGCGCTGTCCGATCTTTACGATACGGGTGTAGCCGCCCTTGCGGTCTGCATACTTGGGAGCGATCTCGTCGAAAAGCTTGTTTGCAAGATCAACTTTCTTTGTGCTTCTCTTCTTGCCGGCGTTCTCTGTGGGAACTTCGGTAACGTCATAAAGATAAGCGTTGAGCTGTCTGCGTGCGTGAAGTCTTGAAGGCTTGTCCTTCTTAACCTGCTTCTCTACTTCATCGTAAACTGTAACCTTCTTGCCGTTGCTGCCGGCTTCCTTTACGTTCTTGCCGTCCTTGTCCTTGCGTGCAACCTTAGCCTTAACGGTTACGGTCTCAAAATTGTCTTTTTCCTTGATAGCAAGGGTGATCATCTTCTCTGCAATGCTCTTTACTTCTTTGGCTCTGCATTCGGTGGTCACGATCTTGCCGTGATATAACAGATTGGTTACCTGGTTGCGGAGCAGAGCTTTTCTCTGGTCTGCTGTGCGTCCAAGTTTTCTGTAGCCTGCCATTTATATTTCCTCCTTACGTGTTCTGCTTATTCCTCGCTCTGTCTGAGTGACAGACCGAGCTCTTTTAACTTGATCAGTACTTCATCCAATGACTTTCTGCCGAGGTTACGAACCTTCATCATATCATCGGGTGTCTTGTTTACAAGTTCACCGACGGTATTGACACCTGCGCGCTTAAGGCAGTTGAAAGAACGTACCGAAAGCTCGAGTTCATCGATGCTCATATCCAGGATCTTTTCCTGTCCGGACTCGCCCTGAGGCTTGATGACCTCAACAACATCTGCGCGGTCGGAGAGCTGGATGAAGGAATCGAGGTGTGCGGAAAGAACCTTTGCCGCAAGGCTTACAGCCTCGTCGGGAGCAAGTGCGCCGTTTGTGAACACTTCAAGCGTAAGCTTGTCATAATCGGTCATCTGGCCCACACGGGTGTTTTCCACAGTGAGATTCACTCTCTCAACAGGTGTGTAGATGGAATCGACAGCAATGACTCCGATGGGAAGATCGTCTCCCTTGTTCTTGTCGGAACCTACATATCCGCGACCGTTTGTGATCGTGAGCTCCATGTAGAGCTTGGAGTCTGCGCCGCCGTTAAGAGTAGCAATAACCTGATCCTTATTGATAATTTCGATATCCTGGTCTACAACGATGTCTGAAGCCCTGACAACGCCCTCACCCTCAAACTCGATATAAGCTGTCTTGGGAGTGTTTTCGGAGCTGCTGTTCTTGATGGAAAGGTTCTTGATGTTCATAATGATCTCGGTGATGTCCTCTTTGACACCCGGGAGACCTGAAAACTCATGAACCACACCGTCGATCTTAACCTGGCTTACTGCAGAACCGGGAAGTGAAGAAAGCATAATTCTTCTTAAAGAATTGCCAAGCGTTGTGCCATAGCCGCGCTCAAGCGGCTCAACAACGAAACGCCCGTATTTATCTGAAATTTCTGCAACTTCAATTTTAGCGGGTTTAAAATCGAAATCAAACATAGCGGATCCTCCTTAATTTTATTGTTACCAACATCGACAGGCTTGCCCTGCCGACAGCCGGAAACCCAAAGGGTTTCAGCTTCCTAATGATTACTTGGAATAGAGCTCGACGATAAGCGTTGCGTTTACGGGAACATCGATCTGGTCCATGCGGGGAAGCTCAACAACTTCACCGGTAAGGTTTGCATGATCTGCCGTAAGCCAAGCGGGAACGCTTCTGCCCTCGGTAACTTCAAGGATATCCTTATATCTCTGAGAGCCCTTCTTGGTCTCTCTGATCTCGATCTTGTCTCCTGCCTTTACGAGGTAGGAAGGGATGTTTACGCACTTGCCGTTGACAAGGATCTGCTTGTGGTCAACGATCTGACGTGCTTCTGTTCTTGTTCTGCCGTATCCGAGACGGAATACAACATTGTCAAGACGACGCTCAAGGAGGATCATCATGTTTTCACCGGTTGTGCCGGTCTTGATCTTCTTGGCCTTTTCAAAATTGTTGCGGAAGGGCTTCTCAAGCACACCATAGATGAACTTTGCCTTCTGCTTTTCCTTTAACTGTGTGCCGTACTCGGAAACCTTCTTGCCCTGACGAGCGAAGGTCCTGTTTGACTTCTTGTTGATGCCGAGAACCGAAGGCTCGATTCCGAGCGATCTGCACTGCTTTAATACAGGATCTGTATTTCTTGCCATTTTGCTTTTCCTCCTTAATCAGACTCTTCTGCGCTTGGGCGGTCTGCATCCGTTGTGGGGAACGGGTGTTACGTCCTTGATCGATGTTACGTTGATGCCACATGCCTGAAGGGCACGGATAGCAGCCTCGCGGCCCGTACCGGGTCCCTTGACCATAACATCGACACTCTTTAAGCCATGAACGACTGCAGCCTTTGCTGCTGTCTCTGCTGCCATCTGAGCAGCATAAGGAGTGGATTTTCTGGAGCCTCTGAATCCAAGTCCGCCGGCACTTGCCCACGAAATGGCATTTCCTTCAGCATCCGTAAGTGTTACGATAGTATTGTTGAAGCTGGCCTGGATATGTGCCTGACCATGATCAACGTTCTTTTTTACACGCTTTTTAGCAGACTTTTTAGCTGCTGTTGATACTTTCTTAGCCATCTTTGATCCTCCCTATTACTTCTTCTTGTTAGCCACAGTTCTCTTGGGACCTTTTCTTGTCCTGGCATTGTTCTTGGTGTTCTGACCGCGAACGGGAAGGCCCTTTCTGTGACGGATGCCTCTGTAGCATCCGATTTCCTGGAGTCTCTTGATGTTTAAGGCAGTCTCTCTTCTGAGATCACCCTCTACCTGGAACTCGGCGTCGATGACGTCGCGGATCCTGGCAACTTCGTCATCCGTAAGATCACGTACACGTGTGTCGGGATTAACGTTTGCCTTCTCAAGGATCTTGTTTGAGCTTACTCTACCGATACCATAGATATAAGTAAGTCCGATTTCTACACGCTTTTCTCTTGGTAAGTCTACACCACTGATTCGAGCCATGTGTATTGTACCTCCGTAAAAAATGAAAAATGATGTTTGCCGCGCTTTAAACGTGCGCACGGCACAGCCGCTTTAAACCGTGAACCCATCCGTCTTATGAACAGATCAGGAGAGATGATACATCCATCAAATGCGTTAACCTCTCTCTGAAGACGACTTTCGCCGTCCCACGGTATCACAAGTAATTCCGCGTAAAGTACGGGAATTATCCCGGAAAATTACATCCGGTGTCCGCCATTGCAATCCTGACGGAACATTGCAACAAAGAAAGCAAGGTACTGTTTTCTATGAGACTGTCTTTTATTGGCAGCCTGTGAAAACGATGCCCTAGGGTATCGGTATCAGCCCTGTCTCTGTTTGTGCTTGGGATTCTCACAGATGATCCTGATGGAACCCTTTCTCTTGATGACTTTGCATTTCTCGCAAATCGGTTTAACTGAAGATCTGACTTTCATTGTGGTTTACTCCTTTCACAATAGTATTTCCGGTATGGTTCGCCCCGCAATGAGGCACCTTTACTCGAAAAAAGTCCGTGTAGTATTATACTCCGATAAATTCAAAAAATCAAGCAAAACTTTTGCTTTCCCGCAAAAATCGTATTCCGCGCTTATCGTGCCGCAGACCTTTTTATGTGTGTCGGGATCGGTCCACTCCGCGAAGGCACCGAGGGTTGGTTTTCCGTCAAGGATCACCGGAGCCGGAGGCGCATACCTGATATCAGGTAATTCCGGAAGACCTGCGTACAGTTTTGCCACGAAAGCCTCATACTGTGCCCAGGATGAAAAATCATTTTTGTTTAAGAAGCTTTCATACTTCGATCCTGTATGGTCCGAAATACCTATATTTCCAAGGGTTTTAAGGATATACAGAAAATAATCGTCCGTTTTCCATTTGTCACCGTTTTTGGATTCATAGAGATCTATCAGAATGTCCTCAGGGTGCATGAAGTTATCGGGCTCTCCGTGCCGTTCGGGATATGTCAGCCAGTTGAGGGACATGACGGCATCACGATATCTTTCGTTTGAAAAACCGGCTTCGACAAAGAGTTTTCCGATCTGCGCATCCGAGTCGGTGCCAAAGAAAATTCTGTTCAGGGTTTCGGTCCCATAGATATAGTCGATCCCTGACAGGAACTGAACGGGCACAAAGTAGGCGCGCACAGCCTTTGCGAAGTATTTTGCGGTGTAGAGCTCTGCGCCGGCCTCCGTCAGGAAGTCTGTTTCATAGAACACCGGTACCCCGGGAACGTACTCGGTATCGGTCCGTTCGGAAAGGTTACTGTCCACAAAGTGCATGAGTTCATGGAAAACGACAGCGGGATACTGATAACGGTCGCCCTCATAGAAGTCGGTATTTATATATATCAGGTTGTCCCCGGCCCAGAATTCACCTCCGTTGCCGTTTCCGAGATCGACATCCTGAATAGTCAGATATCCAAGCTTGTACAGAAAATAATCGATGTCCAGAAGGCTCACATTGTCGGCAACCACGGGAAATATCCTGTATACGATCTCCTTGTACCCGTTAAGCCTGTTGTTTCCTTCGATCATTTCACTGAACATCGTGAAAAGCTCATATTCTCCGCGGAGGTCTTTTTCGGAAAGTCCGTGGAGTTCCGCTATGCGGATCGCTTCCGAGTTGTCTTTTGCTGCCGGAGTTTCCGCAGTTTCCGCTGTCGGTGCCGGCGTATCTGTGGGCGTGTTAGGATCGTGCTCCTGTGTTTCAGGCTGTGTCGGCGATGCGGCCGGCTGTGTCTCCTGCTGTGACGGTGCTTCGGTAGGCACAACTGTCCCGCCGTCAATGAACACGGTTTCCGAGCATGCCGTTAAACACGCTACCGCCAGCGTGCAGATAAATAACACAAATCTTATTTTCATCTCGTCCCCTCTCCCTTAACAAAAAGGCTCCGCAAACACACGGAAGCCTTGCACAAGACTTGAACTCTATTTGTCTCTCCATATTATCCTGGCTTTGGTAAGATCATACGGTGACATTTCAAG
>JAGDCQ010000170.1 GCA_017958465.1 Lachnospiraceae bacterium | reverse complement strand
TGCGGTTTATCTGGAGGCGGGACAGATCGAGCTCGGGATAAAAGAATCCTGGGGATGGTTCGATCTTGACAGCATAACCATCGAGAACGGAGGCGGCGTGGATACATCAACATATAACGGAATATCTTCCAAACTTGCAAATCCGAACGCTAATGACGATGCCGCAAAGCTTATGGAGTACCTTGTGAGCATCTACGGTAACTACACTCTTTCCGGCCAGTATTGCGCCCACAACACAAATTCCGAGGTTGAGGGTATTTTTAAGGCGACAGGCAAATATCCTGCAGTCCGCGGGTTTGATATGATCTTCTGCTCGCCAAACTCGGGCTACAGCAACACAAACGAGATCAATCAGGCTAAGAACTGGGCAAAAAAAGGCGGAATAGTCAGCTTTTCGTGGCACTGGCACGGTTCGGTGGGAGCGCACGACTTTTACACTAAGGGCACGGATTTCAGGATAACAAAGGCAAGGACACCACAGGACCTTTCACTGGTAAGTGTTGCAGACCTCAAGAAAATGTACGAGAACAAGGAGATAACGGAAGCACAGTACAAGCTGATCTCTGATATAGACGTTATTTCGTTCCACTTAAAGACCTTAAGGGATGCGGGGATAGCAGTTCTCTGGAGGCCCCTGCACGAGGCCAGCGGCGGATGGTTCTGGTGGGGCGCAACAGGTGCCGACGATTACATCTGGCTCTGGAAGCTGATGTTTAACCGCATGACCTATGTGCACGAGATTAACAACCTTATCTGGGTTTGGAATGCCCAGAACAAAGACTGGTACCCGGGCGATGAGTACGTAGACATAGTAGGCGAGGATATTTATGCCGACGCATTCGATTACAGCGCTCAGACCACAAAGTTCATGTCAGTGCTGGATTATCCGGACACACCTAAGCTTACGGCTCTTTCGGAAAACGGTGTTATCATGGATCCGGATATCTGCGCGAGAGATAATGTGTGGTGGCTGTGGTTCAACGTATGGAACGGGGATTTCCTGTTCGACTCGGCTTTTAACACAAACCAGAAGTATACATCTGACGAAATGCTGAAAAAAGCGTATAATTCCGAATATGTCATAACACTTGACGAACTGCCCTGGAACAGCGGGAAATGACCCGGGCAAAGCGGCGGGAACGCATAAATGCAACCGTACGGAAAAGAAGTAACGGAGTGATAACGGGGGAGAATGATATGTATCGTAAGATCAGAGCGATCCTTGCATTGATGATGGCGGTAATGTTGCTTATGGGCTGCTCAGGCAACGCAGGAAAACCTACAGAAGTTCCGGGTGGAAAAACAACTCCGGGAGTTTCAGAAGAGCCGGCGCCCACAGATCCCGGTGTGCCGGAAACGCCGACGCCAACAGCAGGCGGGCAGGAGAATGCTGAAAAGTACATCACCAAACACAGCCGTGTTTCGGTACATGATCCTTCCATTGAGTACGATAACGGGAAATACTACATTTTCGGTTCACACCTTGCGGCAGCGGTCTCCGAAGACCTTGCAAGCTGGAGCTACATCCAGAACAGTAACAAGGGGTATTCGCGAAACAACAAGCTTTTTAACACCTATGACAAGGTGTTTGCGGAACCCGGGAAATATGTGGGCGGAACGGACCAGCTCTGGGCCCCGGACGTTATCTACAACAAGGCTATGGGCAAGTACTGCATGTATATGAGCGTGAGCGGGACGACAACTACTTCCTGCATAGCACTTGCCGTCGCGGACAGTATCGAAGGTCCCTACGAGTACGTCGATACCGTCATCTACTCGGGGTTTACCGACGAAACCGTGGGAATGACCGATGTTTTCGAGGTTCTCGGGATAAAGAGCCTTTCCGGGACAAAGTACAATTATGACGGAAAGTCCAGCAACGCGGATTATCCCAATTGCATTGACCCTACCGTCTTTTACGGCGGGGACGGCAAACTTTATATGGTCTACGGTTCCATGTCCGGCGGCATTTTCATGGTACTGCTTGACGAGAAGACGGGACTTGTCGACAGAACGTATAAATACACAGATCCGAAGGACGACCCTTACTTTGGCGTAAGGATCGCGGCAGGCCAGCGAAAGACCGGCGAGGGCTCCTTTATCATGTATGATGATGAGTCCGGCTATTATTATCTGTTTGTTACCTACGGCTACTTAAATGCCCACTGTGGCTACCAGATCAGGGAATTCCGTTCAAAAGAGGTTTTCGGCCCTTACCTGGATGCGGCAGGCCGGGCGGCTACAGTTGAGCCCGGCGGAACAAATGTAGACAAAGGCATTAAGCTTTTCGGCGATTACGATTTTTCCTGCCTTACAAACGCTTACACCTCACCGGGGCATAATTCTGCGATAAAAACGCCTGAGGGCGAATATTTCCTTGTGTATCACCAGCGCTTTAACAACAAGGGCGAGATGCATGAGGTAAGAGTCCACAAACTCGTGAAAAACAGCGAGGACTGGCTTACCGCACTGCCCTATGAATACAGCGGTGAAAAGGATCTGAAAGAAACTCCGGATCCCTCGGAAGTGGCAGGTGTTTACGAATTCATCGCCCACGGAACGGAGGTGGATGTATCATCAACACCCATCATACGGTCAACGCCTCTTGCTTTTTGTGAAGACGGAACGGTCCTTGATAATTGTGACTCAAGGTTCTTCGGCTCCTGGTCCTTTATGGGCGATGGCGGCAAAGTGCGGATACAGACGCCAAAAGGCGTGTATTACGGTGTATTCTCCAAGCAGATGACTGAAGGGACAAAGCGGGAGACTTATGTTTTTTCCGCAATATCGAAGAGGAACGATGTTATCTGGGGGAGCAGGCTCGAGGAGTTTTCGGACGAGGTAAGCGTAGAGCGGGACAGCAAGGTTGCAACCACATACCTTATCCCTTCCGAGACCAAGGAGTCCTTGAAGCTTCCTTTATTGGGCGATTTTTATTCGCAGTACATCTGGAGCAGCTCCGATACATCCGTGATCGCAAACGACGGCAATCTCTACAGACCTTTGCAGGACACGACTGTTGAGATATCGGTTACGGTTCAGCGCGGGGATGTTTCAAAAACCGTATCAAAGAAAGTGAAGGTCCTGGGCGGCTTAGAGCCGAACTCTGCGCGCGAGGACGGAATTGTCGCAATCTACAGCTTTAACCCCGGGGAAGAACTTAAGGATTCTTCGGGAAACGGCTACGATCTGACCAACTTTGGAGTTACTTTTGAAAACGGAGTTGCTGTGTTTGACGGAAAGTCTTATCTGCAGTTCCCTGCAGCGGTAACAAAAGCCGAGATACAGTCTGTCATCATCAAGTTCAGTGTTGATGATACGGCCGCAGAGAACCCCTTCCTTACCATCTCGGACAGCAGTTCGGTGTATTTCAGGTTCTATGTGGACACGGAAGGCAGAGTGGTTGCGGATGCAAAAGCAGCCCACGTTAACGGCACCCAGAAGTCCTTTGCCATCTCCGGAACGGGCGAGTGGCAGCGGTTTGGCTTTAACAACGGCGGAACCGACAGCATCGACAACTACAAGGGCGGATCAATTGCGGCCCTTAACGGGGACAGAGCCTGGAGAGGCGAGACTTTCAAAGGGTTCATCGGTTTCGATATCGGGGGACTTAGCAATTACATCGGCAGGGATGCTGCCGGCAAGGCGTTTATGCGTGGAAAGATAGAGGAGATAATCTTCTACAACATATATATAGGGGAAACAGGGTTAAAAACATGTTTTGAAGGACAATAAACAGCGCTTTTACAGGCTGTGACACTTATTACGGCAAGGCCGTGGAAAGGACCAACAATGACACTTAAAGGACGTTCATTTCTGACACTCAAAGACTTTACCCCTGAAGAGATAGGCTACCTGCTGGATCTGGCAGCGGACCTTAAGGCAAAGAAAAAGAAGGGTATAACCGGCGAGAGCTTAAAGGGTAAGAATATCGCGCTCATCTTTGAAAAACCCAGCACAAGGACACGCTGCTCCTTTACGATAGGCGCAAGGGACGAAGGCGGAAACCCAGAGTATTTGAGCGACAGGGACATCCAGCTTGGACATAAGGAGAGTATTGAAGATACAGCAAGAGTTCTCGGCCGTATGTTTGACGGTATAGAGTTTCGCGGTTTCAAGCAGGAGACTGTTGAAAAACTTGCAAAATACAGCGGTGTGCCGGTTTGGAACGGCCTTACGGACGAGTATCATCCCACTCAGATCCTTGCGGACTTCCTTACCATCCGCGAGCAGTTTGGCCGCTTAAAGGGCATTAAGCTCGTGTTTGTGGGCGACGGACGCAACAACATGGCAAACAGCCTTATGATAGGTTCGGCAAAGATGGGCCTGGATTTCACCATCCTTGCGCCTAAGAGCCTCTGGCCGGAAGATTCGCTGGTAGAGCTTTGCAACGGATATGCCAAGCAGTACGGTGCAAAGATCACCATCACGGACGATCTGGATGCCGTTAAGGGTGCAGATGCGCTTTACACCGACGTTTGGTGCTCTATGGGTGAGGAAGACAAGGCAGCCGAAAGAATAGCACTCCTTAGTCCTTTCCAGGTTAACGAAGAGCTCTTTGCGCGCACAGGCAACGAAAAGTGCATCCTGCTCCACTGTCTGCCTGCGGTAAAGGGCAAAGAGGTTACCTATGAGACCTTTGAAAAGCGTGCGGATGTTGTTTTTGACGAGGCAGAAAACCGCATGCATACCATAAAAGCCGTAATGGTGGCAACGCTTGGAAATATCTGATATTAGTGCGTGAGTATCATCGGCTGATGTGAAAGTGCGTAACCCGGGGTGGTTTGCCCTTACCGGGTACAGTGAAAGGGGAATTCTTTTGGAAAACGTGGTTTTATGCGGAAGCAGCGCATATGAAAAAAAGTATTATCTCAATCCGGAGTTTGACGGACTCCCGAGGGAAGTCAAAAAGGAACTTAAGATGATCTGTGTTTCCTACACGGAGCAGATCGGCGGCATCTTTACCATGGAGTACAGGCCTGACGGCAGGCTTATCCTCAGGGTGGAGAGCAAAGAGAACGATTTTGAGTTTGACGAGATAGGTAGCGAGCTTAAGATCAAACAGATACAGACCCAGCACGGCGAGCTTATGGAGGCGTTGGAGCTGTACAACAAGATCATCAAGGAAGCCAAAAAGGCCTGAGAACGTGATATGCGCAATGAGGTTTTAATCGGAAAAGTGAAGATCGACGGATTTACGGCCTTAGGGCCTATGGCGGGTGTAACAGACCCGCCTTTTCGTCTGTTGTGCAAGGAACAGGGAGTTTCGCTGCTTTATACCGAGATGGTGAGCGCAAAGGGCGTTCATTACAACAACAGGAATACAAAGGACCTGCTTTTTACGGATCCTGTAGAAAACCCTGTGGCTCTCCAGCTTTTCGGAAGCGAACCGGAAATAATGGCGCAAACCGCAAAAAGGATAGAGGGACTGCCGTTTGATATCCTCGATATCAATATGGGCTGCCCTGTTCCGAAGATAGTGAACAACGGCGAAGGCTCGGCCCTGATGAAGGATCCGGCGCTGATAGGACGGATAGTCGAGGCTGTTTCTAAGGCAACTTATAAACCGGTCACGGTGAAGATGCGAAAAGGATTTGCTTTGGGGGCGGAGAATGCCGCCGAATGCGCCTATATCGCTCAGGAATCCGGAGCGGCGGCGGTAGCGGTCCATGGGCGCACAAGGGAGCAATACTACAGCGGGACCGCTGACTGGGACTGTATAAAGCATGTGAAAGAGCGGGTTTCCATACCCGTTATAGGCAACGGGGATGTAAGGTCCTTTGAGGATGCGGCGCGGATGCTTTATCTCACCGGATGCGATATGGTAATGGTGGGGCGCGGTGCGGAAGGCAACCCCTGGATATTTAAGGAGATAAACACCTTTGCCGGGCGTTTTGAAAGCCTTGAAGAAATACGCGCGGCAGGGAAAAGGCTGGTCGCAGGGGAAAAACTTGCGGATGTGCTGGGCGCGGATCCTTCAGAGGTTTACAGAAAGCCGGACTGGAGCGAGGTCAGGAAAATGATCCTTCGACATGCGGCGGACCTTTGCAAAACAAAGGGCGAGGAAAGGGCCATCCCCGAAATGAGAAGGCATGTTTGCTGCTATACCGCAGGTTTCCCGGGATCGGCAAAGCTCAGGGGTAAGGTTAGTTACGTGAAAACACTTGCGGAGCTGGATTCTGTGTTGCCGAAAGACTATTTTGCATGAAAATCGTATTTGAATAAAAAAACACTTGCACTT
>JAGDCQ010000169.1 GCA_017958465.1 Lachnospiraceae bacterium | reverse complement strand
TACAACGAAAAGTCTCTTGCCGGAAAGTTCCTTCTGCGCAAGATCCTTAACAACCTTCCATGTCTCTTCTGTCATGGGGTGGTTGTCGTTCTTGTATTCATCTGTTGTCCACCATACAGTGTCCTTGGAGTTAGCGTCCATGACAATGTACTTGTCTTTAGGTGAACGTCCGGTGTAGATACCGGTGAAAACGTCAACTGCGCCAAGCTTGCTTACCTTGCCTACTTCGTAGCCTGTAAGTTCTTTCTTGGTCTCTTCTTCGAACAGCTTGTCGTATGACGGATTGTATACGATCTCGGTTGTTCCTGTGATACCATACTGAGTTAAATCGATTGTACTCATTGGAAAAGCCTCCTTAAAAAGATATCGTTATTTAAATAACATTATCTCCGGGCTTTGGGGAAAGCACGGAAAAAATTATCCTTGGCTATTATACATTATTAATTCCGAAATGTCACTAAAATTATTGTTACAAATTTGTGAATATGATACTTATAACTTCAGGCGTCTCAGATCGCCCTTATCACAAGCCCCACCACAATAAACAGCAATCCCACAAGTATATACGGCATGAAGGTATACTCCTCTTTAGAGCGTTTCTCCTCGGCCTGCTCCCTGAATTCATAAAAATCCTTGTCGGTCCTTCCTGAGAACCTGCGGAAGGAATATGAAAAAAGATCAAAGGAGCCAAGCCTCGCCACAAGGAGCAAAAGGCCAAAGAGGGCTGTTACGGCACCTCCGACGGTAAGAGCGTCCATCCAGAGCACGGTGGTGCTTGCGCCTCTTGTGAACAGCATAGCTCCCGAAAAACCGGCAGCGATCACAAAAGCAGCGATATAGTGTCCCGGGGAATGTAAAATCAGTTTTCTTAAAATGCTCATAAATACTCCGATCATCCAAAAGCTCCCCGCTTTGCGGAAAACTTCGGATAAAACTTGAGCCGGATCTGAATCCGGCTCTTGTCTTTAACTTTGCAGTGCTTTACGCACCTGTATCATTTCAGCTCGCTCTTGTATTTTTCAAACTCGGCATTGTTGCAATATACAAAATGTCCGGGTGTGATCTCCTTGAGCGAAGGGGTGTCTCCCGTGCTGTAATCGTGCGCAGTCTTGGGATCGTAGAGGATCCTTTGTCTCTTGCGCTCAGACCTGGGATCGGGCTTAGGGATAGCCGAAAGCAGAGCCCTGGTGTAGGGGTGCATGGGGTTCTTGAAAAGCTCGTCACTGGATGCCTTCTCAACAACTTTACCAAAGTACATAACTACGATGGAATCGCAGAAATACTTAACGACCGAAAGATCGTGGGCGATAAAGATGATGGAAAGGTTCAGGTCATTCTTAAGGTCGTTCAAAAGGTTGATGACCTGTGCCCTGATGGAAACGTCGAGGGCGGATATAGGCTCGTCGCAGATAAGGAGCTTGGGGTTCATGATCAGCGCACGGGCGATACCGATACGCTGGCGCTGGCCGCCGGAAAACTCGTGCGGGTAACGGGAAGCGTGCTCTTCTACAAGACCTACGGTCTTGAGCATCTCCACAACCTTTTTGTGGTTTTCCTTCTTGTTCCTGAAGCCCTGGATCTTAAGGCCTTCCTGTATGATATCCTCTACCGTCATACGGGGGTCGAGGGAATCGATGGGGTCCTGGAAGATCATCTGGATCTCGTTTAAGAGCTTTCTGCTTACGTTGTCGTTATCGATCTTGATCTGACGCAGTTTTTCTCTCTGCTCGTCTCTTATGATCTTGACCTTTTCGTTTATTTCTTCGACTTGCTTTGCTGCTTCGTCTTTGATCTTTTTAACCTGCTCGCTGTAATCCTTGCTTTCGGGATTAAGGAGAGCTATGTCCTTTTTAGCCTGCTCATTGATCTCTTCGATCTTTTTCCTTGCATGGATAGCGGACCATTTGATCTCTTTCCTGTTCCAGCGGTTGCCGGCGCTGATGCGCACACCGCGATAATAAATGGAACCCGAAGTGATATCGTAAAGGTGCATGATGCAGCGGCCGGTAGTTGTCTTTCCGCAACCGCTCTCGCCTACGATACCCAGGCACTCGCCTTCTTTAAGGTCAAAGGACACATTTGATACAGCCTTTAATTTCTGCCTGTTCGCACCCTTGCCGAAGAAGAAGAACTGCTTTAAGTGCCTTACGGAAAGAAGGATGTTCTTATCGCGAAGCTCCGGTTTTTGTTTAACTTTAGAACTGATCTTGTATTTTTTGTTGAATTCGGCGCGGCCTGAAGCTGTTTCAAGGGAACCTGAGTAATCCTTTTCTTCGGGAAGGTAGAACATGGTATCCGAAACTCTTGCCTCATCCATCACAGAGAGCTCCTGCTCTTTTTCGCGCGAGATTTCGACAATGTTTTTTCGCTCACTCATTGCTTTCCTCCTTCCAGAGAGATACGGATTCTTTCGCTTACGATCTTAGGCATCTCAACCTTCGGGGCTTTTTCCGAAAGCAGCCATGTAGCCGCATAGTGGGTGTCGCTCACCTTGAAGAACGGCGGCTCCTCCCTGTAATCGATATTCATCGCGTACCTGCTTCTGTCCGCAAATGCATCACCCTTGGGCGGGTAGATCATGTTAGGCGGAGTTCCGGGGATAGCTTCGAGTTTTTCCTTGCTGTCCACATCCGGGATACTTGAAAGAAGTGCCCAGGTGTAAGGATGTCTGGGATCATAGAATATCTCGTCCGAAGTACCGTATTCAACTATCTTGCCTGCATACATAACCGCAACCCTGTCAGCCATATTGGCAACAACGCCAAGGTCGTGTGTGATAAAGATACAGGAAAGTTTTCTCTCTTTTTTGATCCTGTTGATAAGCTCGAGGATCTGGGCCTGGATAGTAACGTCAAGCGCAGTAGTAGGCTCGTCGCAGATAAGGATCTCAGGTGAAGCAGTAAGTGCGATAGCGATAACTATACGCTGTCTCATACCGCCTGAAAACTCGAAAGGATACTGCTCGTAACGCTTTTCGGGATCCGGGATACCAACTTCCTTCATGATCTCGATGGCGCGCCTCTTGGCCTCTGCCTTTGTGATCTTGATCTTGTTCTGGTAATCGATCTCAGCCTTCTCAAGCTCCTGCTTAAGCGCATCCCTGTCAAGTCCCTTTGCGTGGATGGCAGCCTTTGTCTCAGCGTACTCGGCATCTACTTTTGCCTTGTATTCCTTTACTTTCTGTTTAGCTTCCTTCTGGGTCTTGTCAAGCTTGGCCTTATATTCGTCAGCCTGCTTTTCAAATGTGGCTCTGGTCTCCTTCTCAAAAGTCTTGAGATCGTTCTTCATTTTGGCGATCTTAGCCTTATCGTCTGCGGAAACTGTGCCCTTTGCCTTGATCTCTGCAATGGCTGCGGCCACTCTCTTTCTCTCGTTGTTGATAGAGATGTTCATCTTCGCGAGAGTGTTTTTGTAGCGGATAAGATCATCGCTGATAAGGTCATTATACATGAGCTTGAGCTTATCGCTGTTAAGGAGCATGGCCTCTGTGATCTGCTTTCCGATCTTAACGATGGGGTTAAGGGACGAAAGAGGATCCTGGAAGATCATGCCTATCTTGTGACCGCGGATCTTATAAAACTCATCCTCGGACACCTCAAGGAGATTCTCGCCTCTGTACATGATGTTTCCGCCCTGGATGATGGCGTTGTTGGCGAGGATACCCATTATTGTTTTAGATGTTACGGACTTGCCCGAACCCGATTCTCCTACGATACAAAGGGTCTCGCCCTCGTAAAGCTCGAAGGATACGTTTCGAACAGCCTTAAGTATACCGTTATCCGTCTTGAAGTTGATCTCGAGGTTATTGACGGAAAGAACCGGTTGTCTGGTAGCCTCCATATCATTCACTTCCTTTCAGGGACGGGTTAAATGCATCTCTCAGACCGTTACCGAACAGGTTGAAAGAAATCATCATAAGTGCCATTATCACAGCAGGGAAAATGACCATGTAAGCGTAAACGCCGAGGTACGGCTGGTTGTTGGACATCATAACACCGAAGGAGTGTGTGCCCTGCAGACCAAGGTTAAGGTATGCGAGCGAAGCCTCGGAGTAGATAACACTTGTTATCATAAATACGCTGTTTGTAATGATCGTACCCATGGAGTTGGGCAGAATGTGCTTGAAGATAAGCCTCCAGTCGGAAGCGCCCAGTGTCCTGGATGCAAGGACATACTCTCTGCCCTTGAAACGGTAGAACTGAGTTCTCGTGGTATGCGAGGTACCGATCCAGCCCGTCATACAGAGGGCCAGTACGAAGGTACCGAAGTTGTTACCGAAGTGCAGGATGCACAGCGTGAGCACTACCATACCGGGGATGTTGCCCAGGATATCTGTAAAACGCTCCATCGCGATATCAATGTTGCCGCCGAAGTAACCGGAGATCGAACCCCATACAAGGCCGAAGGTGAAGGTTACAGCCGCAACTATGATACCCATTAACAGTGAAGTACGAAGGCCGGCAAATGCACGCTTAAGAAGGTCGATACCCGAAGCATCGGTACCCATAAGGTGGATAGGCATCTTGTCGTAGCCGAGCTTTCTGTAGTTCCAGCCGCGGCCTGTGATGCTTGCCAGCTTCTTTGTCCTGCTGAGGAGCTGCTGGGATTCCACAACGTCTACAGGGCAGTCGTTGGTGAGACGCACAAAGGACTCGGGACCGACAGTGTAGTCGTACTGGCACCAGCCGTTATCGATCCAGTTCTTTACCTCTGTAGCAGAGTATGTTACAAGGTCTGCATCGCCGTAAACCAGCATGTAGGTGTCGATAACGTAATCGCAGTATTTGATCTCGGAGTTGTGGATACCCTTACGTCCGGTACAAGCCCAGTAACCGTCGGATTCCTTGTCTCCGTTATTGATCATCACAGTTGCATCTTCAAACGAAACTGCTTCAAGCATTTCAGCATTGTTCACGTTTTCGTTTGCGGTGAGCTTTATGCTCTTTACGAGCACATAACGGATCTCTGAAGCGGATGCCTTAACATCAAAAACGATGTTTGCATTTACACTGTTAAGGCCGGCTTCCTTAAGAGCTGCGCTGATATCGAACGAAAGATCGCTGTAATCTTTTCCGAAATCACGGATCACGATGATGTCTTCGGGATTCTCGCCTGTCTTAAGGTAAACCCTGTATTCGCCCAGTTTTCCAGCGTTAAAGTTTTCTTCGTCCGAAAAGACGATATCAAGCTTGTAGTCTCCGTTTGAAGTAAAAGCTACAGGCTTTGACTGCATATAGATGTCATTACCGTCGATCTGTGTATCGGTTGCAATGACGATGTATCCGCCGTGACCGTAAACATTTGCAGTATCGATCAGAGCCACCTCATCGTCCACCTTGATGGAAACAAGTGACCTTTTTACGGCTGCTACCGAATATTTGTCCGAAAGAGCGGGAACTTCGTTTTCCTGATCGTAAACAGTGTGCTTACGGGAACGTGTGCCGTCCCAGAAACCTGTACCTGCCGCAAAAAGCTTGGGTGCAAGGAAGCGCTCCTGAGATTTTACGTTTTCAATATCATCCTTGACCACTATAGGCACAAAGATTGATAAGAGCACAAGGATACCAAGGATGATACCGCCGACAACGGAAGATTTGTTCTTTGCGAAACGGCGAAGGGCATCCTTAAAGAAAGTGGTAGGCTTTGTTTCAAGCTTTTTATCTGAAATCTTTGTATCTCTCTGAACAAGGACGAAATCGTCTTCTCTAAACTCGATCTGAGTCTTATCGAATTCACTCATTATTTCTTCGCCCCCATTCTGATCCTAGGATCGATAAATCCGTATGAAAGGTCAAGTACAACGCCGGCCAGAAGACCGAATGTGGTAAAGATGGCCATATCTACAAAGAGGATATCGTAATCCTTTGCTGTAAGTGCGGTAACGAAAAGCTTACCGATACCCGGGATAACATAAAGCTGCTCAAGGATCATAGCACCGCCGAAGATGAAGATGATATCGGCGAGGATCGACGGGAAGATAGGTACCATGGAGTTCTTTAATGCATGGCGTACTATCGCCTGACGTCTTGTAAGGCCTTTTGTCCTTGCAAGGAGAAGGTAATCGCTTTCCATAACTTCGCAGAGCTCTGCACGTACGGAACGTGTGTAACCGCAGATAGAGCCGAAGGAAAGACAGAATACCGGAAGGATATAGCCTTTGATCTTTGTAGCGAGCGGAGCCATATCAGACGGCCATGTGGATGGCAGCCACCCAAGGTTGTAGCAGAATATCTTTAACATGAAAGATATAAGTACGAAACTCGGGATAGAAATGAATACCATGACCAGAGTCGAAATGATATGGTCAGTCATAGTGTTTTTCTTCAAAGCAGCCCAGATACCAAGGAGAATACCTATAGGTACCGAGAATAATGTGGCAAATATATTCAAGCGGATCGAATATCCGATTTTACTCATTATTATCTTAGAAGCACTAACATTAGGCTGAATAGTCTTACTGTAACCCCAATCCCATTTTGTAACAATGTTAACAAGCCACCTTCCGTACTGCTCAAGTACAGGAACCTGGTAATAATAATACGTTACGCCTTTTGCCCCATCTACTTTATAAAGAGCCTCGCCGTACTTGTCCGTTTCCTGTTCCAGACGGTACAGGTACCCGAGATGATACTGCTTGTCGTAGTAAGCCAAACGCTCAGCTTCCTGACCGACAGGCTTTTCGAACGGCAACAGTTTTACAAGAATGAACGTTAACGAGAGTATTATGAACGCGGTAACGAAAGCAAGTAATATTCGCTTTACAACGTATCTACCCATAATATTCTCCTTTCTAATTTCTAAGTGAAAAGTTTAAAAAAGCATAGTTTTCCGACACATTTTGCGCCGGAAAACGCCGGTATCATATCGGCAAAACTAACGGCGGAGTCGCCAAGCGTCTTCGCCGTTAGCTGCCGGACGGTATAAACCGTTATTTTTTGTTAGTCAAGGACAAAGTAGTCGGTTACCGAATAGTATGTCGAAGACTTGTTGCCGTCAAGGTCAAGATCGTAGTAAACGTCGAATCCTGTCTCACCGGTAAGTGTTTCGGGATGACCTTCACCTGTTGTGAATGCTTCGAATACCTCAGCGGGAACGGTGATGGTGATAAGGTATGTGCCGTTGCCCTTGTCTTCAACCTTGAAGTCAACAGGCTGCTCATCATACTCTTTGTCGCCGTTCTTGTAACGGTCATAGTTGCAAACAACTATCTCGGTTACCTCGAACTTAGTCTTCTCGGGAAGACCTGCAGTTACTTCGAAGGAAGCTGTCTGGAGGCCATCTGCGTTCTTTGTGATCTTGGTGTAGTTGAAGCTTACTGCATCCTTGTTTTCGCCCTGTGCTACAACAGCAGATGTGTTAGCTGCGTTAACAAGTGCGTCGAAGGACCAGAGAGCACCGTCGTAAACGAGAGGATAAGCCTCTGCGCTGTTTGTATCAACACCCCAGTTAAGAGTGAAGCCACCGGAGATGTCCTGATTGGATGAAAGAACCGTGATGAAATCAAGAGGGTTGAGTGAGTTACCGGAGATGGAACCAAATCCGATATCAAACTGACCAACAAGCATCTTGTTGTAGTAAACGTCTGACCACTCAGCACCTACCCAGAAATCGCACTCAAGCTTGTAGAGACCGCCTGTTACGGAGTCATCATTGAATGCTGTCTCAAAGAAGTTCTTGATCTCGTTGTGGTACAGTTCTTCGTGTGTAGTGTACATCCATGCAAGCTCAAGCTTGATGACTGTAGGGTTGTCCTTTGTGCCGGGCTTGTAAGCGCCTTCAGCTTCAAGCTCTGTAAGAGCAAGTCTGAAGTACTCACGTGCAAGCTCAAGGTTGTAGCCGCAGCCGTCTGTATCCTCAAGGAGCTGTGCTACAGCAGCCTTGTGAGCGTCAGTCTTAGCATAAGACTTACCGTTTTCAGGATCGGACATATAGTTGGATGCAAGCCAGTCTACCGATGCGATGGAACCTCTTGCGTTTGCAAAGGTGATACGGTCGATGGAAAGACTTAATGCCTTACGGAAGTGAGCGTTGCCAAGAGCGGGCTTAATTTCCCAGTAATCGGACTTAGCATTCTTCTCAACAACACCGTTCTCGCCGAAGAGATACTCCCATGTCTCAGGGCTGCAAGCGTTTACGTTAAGTTTGAAGTTGGAATCACCTGTTGTAGTACGTGTACGAGGATCGTTCTTGTAGTCATTTAAGAATTCCTGAGGGATACCTGCGGAATCGAAGTGACCTGCAAGGAACTCGTTGAATGTAGCATTTGTATCTGTCTTAGCAGCAGTGAAGATCTTTACATGAACACCTTCAATGTTGTACTTTGTATCAGCAAATACATAGTAAGGATTCTTCTTGTAAACGATCTCTTTGTCGCTGTTGTATGCTTCAAGGTAGAAAGCACCAAGTGAAAGAGAGTTGTCTACAGGTGTCTCATTGCCATCCTTGTTGAATCCAAGGTAGTTCTGAGGAGTTACAAGGTCGATGAAATCCTGAGGGATAGGCATATAGAGAGATGAGGTGATGTAGTACATAGCATAGAAAGCGGTAACCTCTGTTGTGTACTAGAACTCAAAGTAGCTCTTGCCGTCCTCAACATATGTCTTGATACCGACATTCTTCCAAGCGGTTTCATTGTAACCGTCAGCAGATGCCTGGTAGTATGCTTTAAGACCTACGATAGCGCCCGATGTTGCGTTTGCAGTCTCGGAACCACGTGCGTAGCCGTTCTTCTGTGTAACAAGGAGCTTGAATGCTGTCTCGTAGTCTGCAAGTTCAACGCCACGGCCATCGAATGCCTTACGGCTTTCAAGAGTAGAACCGGTCTTGTACTTAAGGCCGTCAGCGCCGGTCTTAACTTCCATGCGCCACTTTGTAGCCATTCCGTCGTTATCTTCATCGTTAACAGCAACAGGCTTTGTCTTTGCAAGTTCGGGAACCCAGTCATAACCGTCTTTTGTAGCGTTCATGAAGGTACCAACAAAAGAACCTGCGATATAACCGTAAAGATCGCCTACAACAGCACCCTTATCATTAAGGTAGTTGAGTGTACCGGGATCTTCTGTTTCCATTGTGTGGTAGTATCTCTTCCATTCAGGAACTGTCTCGTATTCAAGATCAGCATTGATGGAACCTTCAGCAAGGATACCGAAACCGTAGCCTACGATGTAGTTCTCTGTACCAAGAGTGATACGAGGGTTGTACATTACGTAACCGCCGTTTTCGAAAAGCGAGATACCTGTCATACCGTTTGTAACGGCATAGCCTTCGAGGATACCAAGGATCTTAGCTCTCTCGTCATTGTTGAGCTTAGCGTATGAGTAAATGCCGTTTGCCTTGGGAACTGCTGCGATAACAGCTGCAACAGCATCCTTGTAAGCTTTCTCGATCTCAGCAACCTTATTGCCTGCCTGGATAGCCTTCTTGCCATCCTCGACAGCTGCGCTTACTTTCTTGTCTGTATCAGCGCTAAGCTGACCTTTTACGGAAGTATAGAGAAGGTCAAGATCATATTCAATATATGCCTTGAAGTCATCTCTCTCCGTATATGCTCCGTCCCAGGGAACTTCGGGAACAGGAGTTGCGGGTGCGTCGGTAGGTTTGTCAGTGGGCTTTGTTGTGGGAGCGGGAGTAGCAGTAGGTGTTGTCTGCTTGCCGCAAGCCGCAAGGCCCAGAACCATTACAAGCACCAGCAATAAGCCGAGTACTTTTTTCATAAATAGTCTCTCCTTTTGATTATTTATTAATTATCGATTTGGTAAAAACCTCTAATTAACGTTGATATATTATATACTATGAGTAGTATTTTTTCAAGATTTTTATTAGATTTCGTGCGACTTTGCAAAAAAGCCGCAATGGAGCGGCTTTTAGGGCACTTTAGAGCTTTAAAGAGTTGGTGTTCTAAAGATTTTTCTTTTAAAAATTCAATTATTTTGGTTCGAAATCAGGCCACGAATACGTTTGAAAAGGGAATCTTTGCTCATCGCTCCTAATTTTGTCTCGTATATAGTTCCATCAGAATTAATAAATATAGAAAGTGGAATGCCTCCGACGCCGTAAGTATTCAGTACTTTGTCCAGTGTCTCGTAGTACACCGGGAAGGTGTATCCGCTGTTCTTAATGTACTTGTCGGCCTTGGCCCTGGTCTCCTCCACTCCGTCGCAAAGGTCCACCATCAGGAACTGCACGGTATCGCCAAACTCCCTGTAGGCTTCCTCGTAGCCCGGGAACTCCTCTTTGCAGTATCCGCACCATGTAGCCCAAAGGTTCACGACAACAGGCTTCCCGTAGAAGTCGGAAAGACGCAGGGTCTTTCCCGTTTTATCTACAAGATAAAAGTCTTTTGCGCCGTTCTGCTTAGTTTCGGCAAGCGGGACCTCGGGTATGGTTACGGGCTCACCTGTAAAAGTCTCAGTATCCGTGTTCTGGTTTTGGCCTGCGGGAGTTACCGTTGTGTTGTTTGCAGCCGCATTGGTGATATTGCCGGAGCCTCCGTTTGAAAGCCCCTCGTACCAGGCCGTGATCTTCGGATACAGCGCGCTTCCCAGCGCAAGTATCACCAGAAGGGAACCTGTAAGTATCAATGTAGTGATCGTGTTTTTACCTTTTTCCATTTTTACACCTCAGACAAGCATTTTCATCAGTCTGCCGAATACGCCGAATATCATCAGCACTCCGACTATTATCAGGAAACAACCGCATATGATGTTGATGATCCTGTAGTTTTTCCGTACAAATCCTATCGCCTGCGAAAGCCGGCCTATCACCAGGGCGCAGAGGATAAAGGGAACTGCAAGCCCAAGGGAATAGGCAAAAAGGAGCAGCGCGCCTTTTAACATCCCTCCCGTGGTGGAAGCCAGCAGAAGAGCGGATCCGAGGAACGCTCCCGTGCAGGGCGTAAGGTTGATGGCGTATATGATTCCAAAAAGAGCGGAGGAAAGCATGGTGCCGCGCCGTATCCCCGAGCCGTCAAGGGGCTTTAGGAACGGCAATTGTGCGTCCGCAAGGTACATCACGCCAAACAGGATCACAAGGATCCCGCAGATGATGTCAAAAACCCTGGAGTTCCCGCGCAGGAACCTTCCAACAGTCCCCGCAAAAAGCCCAAGCAGCATAAACAGCGCCGTAAAGCCGCCGCAAAAGGCCAGGGCGTGGGGCAAAGATTTTTGCTTTTTATCCTCCCCGCCTGCGATAAAGGAGATGTAGACGGGAAGCAGCGGGAGCATACACGGCGAAATGAACGATATGATCCCTTCTATAAATGTGATCAGATATTCCATGCTTTTCCTGCCCTCTCCCCGGTTACCTTTCCTCTTTATTTTTTGCTTTTTTTCTTTATTCCGGCCTTTTTGCTCTATTCCGGCCTTTTCGCT